>NZ_JBMDXT010000409.1:0-15427 GCF_048594475.1 Nakamurella sp.
CACCGTCTGGAGCTACCGGTCCCTGCACGAGACGGGCACCCGCAACCCCGGTTCGCTCGACTGGCCGGGCAACATCACCTTCGCCGTCGGCCTGACCGCCCTGCTCACCGCGATCACGTACGGCATCCAGCCCTACGGCGGCCACCCGACGGGCTGGACCAACCCCTGGGTGATCGGCGGGATCGTCGGCGGCCTGGCCATTCTCGCCCTGTTCGTGGTGGTCGAGCTGCACTCCCGGGCGCCGATGCTGGACATGCGGCTCTTCCGGATCCGCGCCTTCGCGATGGGCAACCTGGCCGGTCTGCTCGCCGCCATCGGGCGCGGCGGCCTGCAGTTCATGCTCATCATCTGGCTGCAGGGGATCTGGCTCCCGCTGCACGGTTACGCCTACGAGGACACCCCGCTCTGGGCGGGCATCTACATGCTGCCGATCACCATCGGCTTCCTGATCGCCGGCCCGGTGTGCGGCACGCTGTCCGACCGGTACGGCGCCCGCGGCTTCGCCACCGGCGGCCTGCTGCTGGTCGCCGCGACGTTCGTGGGGCTGATGCTGCTGCCCGTGAACTTCCCCTACTGGGCGTTCGCCCTGATCACCCTGCTGTCCGGGATCGGGTCCGGCATGTTCGGGGCGCCGAACCGGTCCGCGATCATGAACAGCGTCCCGGCCAACGAGCGGGGCGCCGCCTCCGGCGTGGCCGGGACCGTGCTCAACGCCGGCTCGTCGCTGTCCATCGGCATCTTCTTCTCGCTGATGGTCGCCGGCCTGGCGGCCGGGCTGCCGGATGCCCTGCGGGCCGGGCTGGCCGGACACGGCGTGCCGCCCGGGGTGGCCGACCAGGTCGCCGGTCTGCCCCCGGTCGGCAGCCTGTTCGCCGCGTTCCTGGGCTTCAACCCGATCGAGAGCCTGCTCGGCCCCACCGGCGTGCTCACCTCGCTGTCGCCCGCGGACGCGGCCACCCTGACCGGCCAGGAGTTCTTCCCGCAGCTGATCTCCGGTCCGTTCCACGACGGGCTGGTCATCGTGTTCGGCGTGGCCGCGGCGCTGTCCGTGGTCGGCGCGATCGCCTCCTGGGTCCGCGGCGGTCGCTTCGTGCACGAGGACGAGAGCGGGAACGAGGACGGGAACGACCCGGGCGACGGCCCGGCCGGCGACCGCGGGTCGAGCTCGCCGCGGGCCGGTGCGGTCAGTTCGCCGCGAGTCGCTTGAGGTAGCGCGCGTGGTGGCCCGAGGTCTCCTCGTAGCCGCGGGCCGGATAGAACCGGTGGGCCGCGCTGCGGGCCCGGGCCGAGGTCAGGTCGACCTGGTCACAGCCCCGGTCCCGGGCCCACTGCTCGACGGCGTCCAGCAGGGCGCTGGCGACGCCGCGTCGCCGGTGCGCTCGCCCCGTCACCAGACCGACCAGCCGGGCTCCGCAGCCGGCGCGCGCCAGGTGCGGCACGGTGGCCACGGCCGCGAGCCCGGCCAACACCGCCCCGTCCTGCGCCACCAGGATCGCCCGGTCGGCGGAGCCGGACCAGGCGGCCAGCACGGCCTGGACGACCTCGAGACCGGCCGGGTGGTCCCAGTCGGCGTACAGCGGGACCAGGTCCCGAGCGTCCCCCGGGTCGGCCGGCCGGATCAGCATCGGGCCGGCCGCTAGGACCGGGTGAACGGCAGCACCTGGGTCAGCCAGTCGACCAGGGCGCCCGGGTTGCGGCTCTGCGTCCAGACCCGGCCGGGGCCGTTGATGTCCATGACGAAGCCCTCGCCGGTCTTCCCGGTCTGGATCCAGCCCTTGGCCACCTTGCGCAGCTGGACCTGCATGCCAGCGTCGTAGGCGACCAGGTGTCCGGTGTCGATGGTGAAGCCCTGGCCCGGCGCGAGCTCGATCAGATCGAGCGCGCCGAACGTGCCGGCCACCACCTTGCCCTGCCCGGTGCAGTGCACGACGAACCCGCCCTCGCCGCCGAACAGCAGCTTGGCCCCGCCCCACTTGGTGTCGAGCGTGACGCCCATCTCGCTGGCCAGCCAGGATCCCTTGGTCAGGACCAGCGGCCGGTCCGGACGGCACTCGATGACGGTGGCGTCGCCGGGCAGCCGGGCCGCGATGTCGACCCAGGTCGGCGCCTGCGGGTGGCCGGTGAAGGTGCTGACGAAGAACGACTCGCCGCCCAGCGCGGAGCGCTTGAGCGAGGCCATGAAACCGCCCTGCATCTGCGAGGACACGGTGACCCCGAACGACTGCATGACCATCACCCCGGCCTCGCCGAGGAACTGCTCGCCCGGCGCGAGGTGCAACCGGACGACGGCGAACGAGGGGCTGTGACGCAGCTCGACCTGCATGCTGACCTCCGGCGCGGATCGGCGGCCGCTGAGCCGGCCCCCATCCGGTCACCTTAATCACGCCCGCGTCTCAGGACAGGTGCTTGACCGCTTCCCGGTACGACAGGGGGCTCAGCCGCGCGCGCCGGTCGGCCACGAAGGCCAGCACCCAGGCCGGGTCGGTCCTGGCGTACTGGCGCAGCGCCCAGCCGATCGCCTTGCGGACGAAGAACTCCGGGTCGGCCAGGTTGGCGTCGACGACGTCGGTGAGCAGGGCGAGGTCGGTCCGCTCGCGGGCGGCCAACTGGCAGATGATCGAGGCCCGGCGCAGCCACCGATCGGCGTCGCGCGACCAGTCCCGGACGACCGGCCCGACGGTGGCCGGGCGGGCCAGCAGCATGGCTCCGACCCGGGGCGCGACCGCGTCCACGTGATCCCACCAGGCGCCGGTCACGATCACCTCGGTGACCAGCGGCAGGGCCTCGAGCCGGCCGCGAACGGGACCGACGGCGAGCAGTTCGGTGGCCGCGTACCGCTCCTCCCGGACGCCGGCCTCCCGCCAGAGGGTGGTCGCGGCGGCCAGCAGGGCGGGCAGGTCGGGCGGCCCGCCGGCCGCCCCGGCCATCTCGGTCACGGTGGCCCGGACCAGCGCCCGCACCACCGGCACCCGGACCCCCAGGAAGGGCATCGCCGAGCGCATGTACCGCTGCATGCCCGGCGCCCGATCGGGCTCGGCCGCCGTCCGGAGGCCGGCCCGGATCTCCTCCACCAGCCCGCCGGTCACCGCCACCATCCCCGCTGCCGTCCCCGCTGCCGTCCCCGCTGCCGGCCGCGCCCCGGCCCCCGCCGCCGGGCGCGGGGCGGCCGCACGACGGCGACCGGGAGCGATCCCACCGGCACGCGGGTCACCGGTCGGCGCGACCGGGCGCGGGTCCGGCCGACCCGGACGCGGCCTGCAGGCCGGCCCGCAGCAGCTGGGCGACGAAGTCCGCCGCCTCCGCGCGCGGCAGGATCGCCAGCTGGGCCGAGACCACGAACGGCACGTCGGTGATCACCGCGCGCAGCACCACCCGCAGCGGTTCCGGGTCGGCCGGCGGCTCCGGACACAGGCCGAGCAGGTCGTCGACGATCCCGTCCAGGGCCTCGTCCCGCTGCGGGGTCAGGTCGTCGAGCACCGGCCCGCCGATCTCGTGCTGCCAGACGTACAGCACGCTGCCGTGCACGTCGATCAGCGACATCCAGCCGTCGAGCCACCGGTCGACGATCTCCCCGACCGGACCGGGCGGCCCGTCCGGCCGCCCCGGGCCCGGCACCCGGCCCCGTTGCGCCCGGACCGCCGCGATCGCGTCCCGGGCCAGGGTGCCGAACAGCGCCTCCCGGTCGGCCCAGTAGGTGTACACACTGCCGTGGCTGACCCCGGCCCGGGCGGCGACGTCGTTGAGGCTGGTCCCCTGGAAGCCGTTGACCCGGAACCGGTCGGCGGCGGCCAGCAGGATCCGCTGCACGGTGCCGACACCCCGCGGGGTCACCGGCCGGCGCAGCCCGAGCTCGTCCCCGAGCGGGATGACCGGCAGGTGGTAGTCGATCGGCGCGTCCGGTTCGGCGAGCGAGACGTCCGTCGCCGGATCGAACAGGAACGCCTGCAGCATGCCGGCCACCGCATCGGCCAGCTTCTCCCGGTCGACCGGGCGGGCCCGGTCGGCGTTGAGCAGGGTCGACCACTGGATCACCGAGATCATGCCGACCGGCACCACGCCCGGGTTGGGCGCGTGGGCGCCGGCCTGCACCAGCCGGTCCATCACCGTCTGCTGGTACAGCTGAAAGTTCTCCTGCCCGACCCGGGCCAGGTCGGGTTCGGCGTACTGGATCTGTGACCAGCCCAGGAAGATGCCCGAATGGTGCTCGATCACGGCCATCAGCCGCGCGATCCAGTCACGCAGGGCCGTGCGGCCCGCCCGGTCGTCGGCGAGCGCGGGGAAGGCCCCCGCGATCTCCCGCAGGTCGTGGCCCACCTCGTGCAGGAAGATCTCGAAGATCTCGAACTTGCCGGAGAAGTACTGGTAGACGGCCGCCCCCGACCGGCCGGTGGCCTCGCCGATGGACTCGACCGTCGTCGCCTGGTACCCCTGCCGGGCGAAGAGCACCCGGGCCGCCTCGATCATCTCGGCCCGGGCCCGGACGCCGTGCGCGGCCAGCAACGGATTGCGCCCGTAGGGCGGGCGGCGCTGCGGGCCCGGCGGCGCGACGGGAGCGGACGGGGCCGACCGGGCGGTGCCGTCCGTCGACGACGGCGCCCGGTCGTCCGCTCCGCGGTCGCCGCTCAGCGCACGGTCCACGTGTCCTTGCCGGCGAGCAGCGTGGCCAGATCCCCGACCCCGTGCGCCGCGATCGCCGTGTCGATTTGCGCCCGCATGGCGGAATCGTAGGTGCCCCGGGCGACATCCCGGAACACTCCGATCGGGGTGTTGTCCAGATTGTCGGGTCGGGACAATCGGGACAAAGCGAACGCGGTCGACGGGTCCTCGTCATGCGCGTCGTGCACGAGCAACGCGTCCTCGCCCACCTGGTCGACGTCGACCACTTCCAGCCGACCCCGCCCGTTGCGGATCACGCCGCGGTGCCCGCCGATGCCGAACCGGATCGGCTTGCCGTGCTCCAGCCGGATCGTCACCTCGTCCTTGCTGGTCGAGTCCTTCAGCGGGTCGAACGCACCGTCGTTGAAGATGTTGCAGTTCTGGTAGATCTCCACCAGCGCGGTGCCGCAGTGCACGGCGGCGGCCTGCAGCACCGACGTCAGGTGGGCTCGATCGGAGTCGATGGTGCGGGCGACGAAGCTGGCCTCGGCGCCGAGCGCGACCGACACCGGGTTGAACGGCGTGTCCAGCGACCCCAGAGGGGTGGACTTGGTCCGCTTGCCCACCTCGGAGGTGGGCGAGTACTGGCCCTTGGTCAGGCCGTAGATCCGGTTGTTGAACAGCAGGATCTTGAGGTTGACGTTGCGGCGCAGGGCGTGGATCAGGTGGTTGCCGCCGATGGACAGCGCGTCGCCGTCACCGGTGACGATCCACACCGACAGGTCGGGCCGGGAGGCGGCCAGGCCGGTGGCGATGGCCGGGGCCCGGCCGTGGATCGAGTGCATGCCGTAGGTGTTCATGTAGTACGGGAACCGGGCGGCGCAGCCGATGCCGGACACGAAGACCACGTTCTCCCGGCGGATGCCGAGCTGGGGCATGAAGCCCTGCACGGCGGCCAGGATGGCGTAGTCGCCGCAGCCCGGGCACCAGCGCACCTCCTGGTCGGACTTGAAGTCCTTGGCCGCCAGGACGCTCTCGGCCTTGGGGATCAGCTTGAGCGCCGGCGCACCGGCCAGCGAGGGCGCCGCGGCGCGGGCCGGCCGGGCGGGCCGGGCGGCCGGGGTGGTCGTCTCGGTCATCGGGATCCTCCGTTCGTGCTGGCCGCCATGCTCCGGCCGTCGACCGGTCCGGGGTCGGGCGCGGGGCCGCCGTCCGGCGCGGCCGCCTCGGCCCGATCCGCCGGGTCGGCGGCGGTGTCGTCGGCGGCATCCGCGCCGACCAGGATGGACGGCACCGTGGCCGGGCCGCCGTAGCGGCCGGCGCTGCCGACCGCGGTGCGGGTGACGGTGCCGTCGATCACCGACCGGATCGCGCCGACCAGGTCGTCCACCCGGAACGGCAACCCCCGCACCTGGTTGATGCCGATCGCGTCGACCAGGTACAGCCCGCGGACGAGCAGGGCCAGCTGGCCCAGGTTCATCTCCGGGACGACCACCCGGCGGTACCGGCGCAGCACCTCCTCGGTGTTCGCCGGCATCGGGTTCAGGTAGCGCAGGTGGGCGTGCGCGACGGGCACACCGGCCGCCCGCAGGGCCCGGATCGCGCCGGTGACCGGCCCGAAGGTCGAGCCCCAGCCCAGCACCAGCACCTCGGCGTCGCCGGAGGGGTCGTCCACGGCCAGCGGCGGCACCTCGACGCCGGCGACCTTCGCCGCCCGCGTCCGCACCATGTGGTCGTGGTTGGCCGGGTCATAGGAGATGTCGCCCGTGCCGTCCTTCTTCTCGATGCCGCCGATGCGGTGCTCCAGGCCCGGGGTCCCGGGGATCGCCCACGGCCGGGCGAGGGTCTGCGGATCCCGCAGGTAGGGCCGGAAGTGCTCGCCGTCGTTGGGCTCGGTCGCGAACTCCACCCGCAGGTCCGGCAGCTCGGCGACGTCGGGGATCAGCCACGGCTCGGAGCCGTTGGCCAGGTAGCCGTCGGAGAGCAGGAACACCGGGGTGCGGTAGGTCAGCGCGATCCGGGCCGCTTCCAGGGCCGCGTCGAAGCAGTCCGACGGGGACTGGGCGGCGACCACGGGCACCGGCGCCTCGCCGTTGCGACCGAACATCACCTGCAGCAGGTCGGCCTGCTCGGTCTTGGTCGGCAGGCCGGTCGACGGCCCGCCGCGCTGGACGTCGACGACGATCAGCGGCAGTTCCAGGGCGACGGCCAGGCCGATCGTCTCGGCCTTGAGCGCGACGCCCGGGCCGGACGTGGTAGTGACCCCCAGGCTGCCGCCGTAGGAGGCGCCCAGCGCGGCGGCCACCCCGGCGATCTCGTCCTCGGCCTGGAACGTGCGAACGCCGAAGTGCTTGAGCGCGGACAGCTCGTGCAGGATGTCCGACGCCGGCGTGATCGGGTACGAGCCCAGGAACAGCGGCAACTCGGACCGGTCGGCCGCGGCGACCAGGCCCAGCGCCAGCGCCTGGTTGCCGCGGATGGTGCGGTAGCGGCCCGGCGGCAGGCTGGCCGGCTTGACCTCGAAGTTGACCGCGAAACCCTCGGTGGTCTCGCCGTAGGACCAGCCGGCCTCCAGGGCCACCAGGTTGGCCCGCAGGATCTCCGGCCGGCCGGCGAACTTGGTCTCCAGGAACCGCCGGGTGCCCTCCAGAGGCCGGTGGTAGAGCCAGGACAGCAGCCCGAGCGCGAACATGTTCTTGGCCCGCTCGGCGTCCTTGCGGCTGACCCCGACCTTGGCGACCGCGTCCACGGTCAGCGAGGTCAGCTTGACCGGGTGGACCAGGTAGTCGGTCAGGCTGCCGTCCTCGACCGGGCTCACCGCGTAGCCGACCTTGGCCAGGTTCCGCTTGGTGAACTCGTCGGTGTCGACGATGACGGTGCCCCCCTTGGGCAGGTCCGCCAGGTTCGCCTTGAGGGCGGCCGGGTTCATCGCCACCAGCACGGTCGGCGCATCGCCGGGGGTGACCACCGAGTGGTCGGCGAAGTGCAGCTGGAAGGCGGACACGCCGGGCAGCGTGCCGGCGGGGGCCCGGATCTCGGCCGGGAAGTCCGGCAGGGTGGACAGGCTGTTGCCGAAGGCCGCGGTCTCGGTGGTGAACCGGTCGCCGGTCAGCTGCATGCCGTCGCCGGAATCGCCGGCGAAGCGGATGATCACCTCGGACAGCGTCTTGACCGGCTTGGTCGCCGGGGTGTTCGTCATGGGCACATCTCCAGGGTCAGTACTCGGCTGCGCACTCGACCACAGCCCGACCGACCGGCATCAACCACGCAGTCCCGGCGCCGGCGGCGGCGGCGGGTGGCAACCCGTTCCAGCGATTGCCACTGCACAGGATGTCACCAATTCGCGGGCGTCGTGCGCACCCCTCCCCCGGGCGGTCCGGACAGGCGCGGTCGACCCGGCCCGGCCGGCCGGTCCGCGCGCCCGAATCGGCGGCGCTGTCGGAGACCACGCCTACGCTCTCCCCGTGCCGACGCGAATCGAGGACCAGCCCGCCGAGCCGGCGCTGGCCGACGGCCGCGCGCTGATCGAGCTGATCCTCGGTTCCGAGGACTGGATCCACCGCCAGGTCGAACGGGTCGACATCCAGCCGACCGGCGACACCATCCACCGGATCTCGATGGACCTGACCGTGCCGGTCGACCTGGCCCTGCCCGGTTCCCGCGGCGCCGTGCTGGTGCCGGTGACCCTGCTGCAGAAGGGGCCGCTGAGCTGCTTCTCGGTCGTCGGCCCGGACGAGCAGCCGATCCCGATGCTCGAGTCGGCCGCGAACAGCCGCCTGTCCACGACGTTCCTGCGCACCCTGGCCGCGGCGACCTACGGTTACCGGTTGGCCGACGAGCCGTTCGAGGTCGGCCTGTTCATCCGTGACGTCGTCGCCTCCGATCTGCGCCGGGGCCGGCAGGCGGTCGACCGGCTGCGCCGGTTCCTGCAGGACCGGGACGGCGCCGCGGTCGACCCGGTGGAGGCGGCGACGTTCTTCTCCATGGTCGAGGTGTTCAGCCGCTGCTTCCTGATGGTCGTCGAGCTGGACGAGCGGCTGGTCGGCCGGCGGTGCGTGGTCAAGTACTCGTACCTGGACACCCGCAACGATCCGCACGACCGGCCGCGCTACGAGATGAGCTGGGATCTGGAGCACTTCGGCGTCGCCGGCAGTTACCACTTCGAGCTGCTCAGCCCGCAACTGCTGGAGATCTCGTCGATCACGCTGACCGACGTCACCGGAACCGAGGTGCACCTGGTCACCGCCGACCTGCCCCCGGACGGGGTGAGCACCGCGCACCTGGCCGTCCGGCCCCGGGCCCGGCTGTCCACCGCGGCGGTGGTGGTCGGGCTGGTCCCGCGGCGCTACGGGGTGGTCAGCCAGAGCTTCGCGGCGACCTGGCTGGTCGTCGGGGTGTTCGCCGCGGTCGTCGCCGGGCGGGCGGTCCGGGACGCCGTGCTGCCCGGGGCGACGGTCGCGCCGGCCGCGGCGGCCATCCTGTCCGCGGCCGGCGCGATCGCGCTCACCTGGATCGCCCGGACCCCGGAGGACCGGATCGTGGCCGCCGTCCTGCGCCGCCCGCGGCGCCACCTGCTGGGCGCGGGCGCGCTGCTGATCCTCGCCGGCCTCTACATGGCCGTGCCGATCCCCGACCCGGTCCGCACGGCGGGCTGGTGGGCGATGCTGTTCGCGGCGATCGGGATCGCGACGGCCTCGACCCGGCATCGGCGGCGCAGCCGGCCCGACCGGCACCGGCGGCACCCGGACGGCGGTGCGGCGGGCGGTCGGGCGGGCCGGCGGCCGGCACCGCCCGCCACCGACATCGGGTGATCGCCGGGGTCCGATCCGCCGATCCGGTCGTATGCTGAACACGAACGGCTACCGCGGCGGTCCGGACCAACGGAAGGACGGTGATCCGAATGGGCACCGACGACACCGACCCGCCGATCGCCGACTCCCTGCAACCCCCCGGACCGCACGTCGCGCGCTTCGTCTACCGCGGCCGCACCGGGGCGCTGGTCGGCCGGACGTCCGGCATCAAGGATGTCGCCGAGGCCCGCCGGGTGATCGCCTCGCTCCGCGCCAAGGCGGCCGCTCTCTCCTGAGCTCCGACCCCCGGGTCCGCCGTTCCCACCCCTTCATTCGTACAACTGTACTACGGGCGCCGCCCGGTGGTGCGCCCGCGGGACGCCGGACCCCGCGGCGGGCTCAGCGAGGCGGTTCGGCGGCCAGTCCGGCGCAGCGCCGCACCCGGTCCCACTGCCGGTCGATCCGGTCCCGTTCGTCCCCCGTGGCCGGGACCGGCACCCCGGTGCCGTCCAGGTGGGCCGGCGCGAAGTCGGCGGCCACCACCCGGCGGTCGCTGATGGTCAGGGTCAGGATCCCGTTGTCGTCCTGCTCGTTGCCGAACGAGCGCCACCAGAGGTAGTTCGACAGTCCGTAGGCGACGTAGCTGCCGTCGGATCGCCAGCCGGCGCCCTGGAGCACGTGCGCGTGCGAGCCGATGACCGCGGTCGCTCCGGCGGCGGCGAGCTGGTCGGCCAGCCGTTGCTGGTCGGGGTCGGGGCAGCTGACGTACTCGGTGCCCCAGTGCAGGAACACGACGACCGTGCGGCCCGCCTGCGCGGCCGCCCGGACCGCCTCGACCAGCTGCGGGTCGTCGGCGGCGGCGATCCCCGGGGTCGTCGCCGTGGCCGTCCAGACGGCGAGCGTGCGATCGGGCACCTGGCTGGCGGCGAAGACGGACACCGGCACCCCGCCGACGACGGCCTCGTACGGGGCGACGGCGGACGCGTGGTCGGCCCCGAAACCGATCACCGGGAATCCGGACGATCCGATCGCGGCCAGGCTCTGGGCGATGCCCGTCGCGCCGTAGTCGGCGGCGTGGTTGTTGGCCATGGACGCCACGTCGATGCCGGCCGCGCGCAGGGCGTCGAGCGCGGCCGGCGGCGCGCGGAAGGTGAAGGACTTCGGCTCCGGCTCACCGCCGGTGGCGATCGCCGTCTCCAGGTTGACCATCGTCAGGTCGGCGGCGGCGAGGCCCGACGCGGCCGCCCCGAACACCCGGGCCGGGTCCGCAGCCAGCCGGTCGGCGGTCCGCTCGGCGAAGTTGACGTCGCCGGCGAAGGCGAGCGTGATCGAGCCCGGGGGCCGGTCCGCGGTGCCGGCATCCGATCCGCCGGCCGGTGCCGGGCCGGTCCCGTCCTCGGCGGGGCCGGGAGTCACATCGCCGACGGCCCCGCCCGGCGCGGTGGTCCCGGCGGGTGCCACGACCGGATCGGCGGCGGACGGATCGGCGGCCCTGGCGGCCGGCTCCCCGCCCGGGCCGGCCGGGTGGTCGTCGGGCGTGGAGACCAGCTGCGCGGCGCCGACCGCGATCGTCAGGACGGCGAGCACGGTGATGCTCAGGCGGCGCAGCTGATCGGCCCTGATCATCGGGGAAGGGTCCCACCCGGCGGCCGGGACCCCGGAGCGGCGCGCGGGCGACCGGCCGATCGATCAGCGGCCCGGCGCCAGGGCGTCCTCCCCGGCCGGCGGCGCGGGCGGGGCGTCGGCGCCGCGCGGGGCCGATCGTCGCCGCCACAGCGCCGGCAGCGAGGCGACGGTGAACCGATCGGGCGCGTTCTCCAGCACCCCGCCCGTCGGGTCGTCGTCCCCGGCCATCCGGATCGGGTCCTTCTCGGGCCGGACGATGTCCCGGACGACCAGGTACACCAGCATCAGCACCAGGGCGTCGCGGACCAGCGCGGCGTTGATGAACGGGTAGATCGACAACCCCTTGTTGGACACCCCGGCGAACGAGAGCATCAGCAACACCCAGACGATCGCCTCGGACGCCTGCCAGAACAGCAGCGGACGCCAGCGGGGCACCGCGAGCACGGCCAGCGGCAGGAGCCAGAGCGAGTACTGCGGCGACCAGACCTTGTTCGTGAGCAGGAAGGCCGCGATCACCAGGAACGCCAGCTGGGCGAACCGGGGACGGCGCCGGACCGACAGGCCGAACCAGCCGATGGCCAGGCAGGCGAGCGCGAACAGCAGCAGCGACAGCAGGTTGACCAGGCTCGGGCTGCTCGCTCCGGGCGCCTTGTCCCAGATCGACGAGCCGGTCAGCGTCGCGTAGATGAAGTACCAGGAGTCGTACTCGGGCGGTCGCTCGGAGTTGAGCCGGATGAACTCGTACCAGCCCGCCGGGAAGGCGAGCATCACCGGGACGTTGACGGCCAGCCAGACGGCGGCCGCGGCCACCGCGGTGCGGGTCCACTCACGCATCTTCCCGGCGCGCAGGCACAGGATCAGCAGCGGGCCGAGCAGCAGCACGGGATACAGCTTGGCCGCGGCACCCAGGCCGAACAGCACCCCGGCCAGGACGGGTTTGTTGCGCGCCCAGGCCAGCATCGCCGCCGCGGTCAGCGCGATGGGGATCAGGTCCCAGTTGGTGAACGCGTGCACGATCAACAGCGGGGACAGGCACATCAGGGCGGTGTCCCAGATCCGCCGGCGGGCGAGCCGGGCCGTGCTGGCGACGGCCCAGAGATACAGCAGGCCCAGCGCGATGGCGCCGATGGTGAAGTAGGCGCCCACGTCCAGCGGGACGGGCAGGAAGCCGGACGCCTTGGCAACGGCGACGTACCCGTGGGAGAGCCCGGAGACGAAGTACATCCAGAACCCCGTGAGCACCGGGTACTCCATGTAGCGGACCTGGCCGTTGTCGAGCCAGCTCGCCTTGTACGGCAGGGCGCCGATGTCCAGCTCGTGGCTGCCGTACAGCGGGACGACGTCGGTGTAACAGGCCGTGATCCAGGGTCGCTGGCCACCCTGGTCCAGGTTGCCGTCGGGACCGGTCTGGATGCAGGCGGCCTTGAACAGCCAGCCGCAGATCAGGATGACGATCGCCATCAGCAGACAGACCCGCAGCGGGGTGATGATCCGGTTCCGGCCGACCTGGGCATGCCGGCCCATCGGCCCGCCGATCAGGTCGGCGGCGCGCCGGGCGGACGGGTCGGTCCACGTCGGGATGACCCGCTCGGTGGGGCTCAGCGATGCGGAGCGGGCGAGCTCGGGCCCGGCGACCGCCACCGCCGCGGCCGGCGGGCCGGCCGGGTCGGCCGGGTCGGGATCGCGGTCCGTCGCGCCGTCCGGGTCCGGGGTGTCCGGCTCGACCGGCGGAGGCTGGCTCACGGCGCGATGGTACTGAACGCGCCTGAACGCACCGTCAAGAACTCGGCGCCGCCGCCACGGCCGCGCCGATCCCGTTCTGCAGGCCGGCCGCGGTGAACGGGATGGCCACGGTCGACGTGGGGCCGAGCGCGATGGTCCGCTGGTCGTCATCGGAGAGGTGGCCCGACGTCAGCAGGACGATCGGCCGGGTGCGCCACCGCGCGTCCGCCCGCGCCTGCGCCACCAGCTTCATCGCCGAGGTGTCGGACATCCGGACCTTGACCACGAGCAGTCCGACGACTCGTCCGGTGCCACGAAGCGAGGTGCAGTGTGGCAGGCCCCGACGCGCGATCTCGCGCCGCTCCCGGCTATTTCGCGGCGCGGCGCCGCCGCGGCGCCGGTTCACCCTTCTTGCCCATCACGAACGAGGCCACCAGGTGATTCCAGGAGCAGGTCCGGCAGACCTCGACCTGGTAGACGGAGAACTCGCCGAAGGTCCCGGCCATCGACTCCAGCTCGGCCGGACCGCGGGCCGACCCGGCCAGATGCTTGATCTCGTCGCCGTACACCCAGTAGACGTGGGTCAGCGGCTCCTTGCGGCACATCGGGCAGACCACGTCCGTCGCCACACCGTGAAACTTGGCCGCTCGCAACAGGTACGGGGAGGCGTCGCAGACGTCGCCGATGCCGGCCCGACCGGAGCGGACCTCGGCGAGAAGCGCACGACGCTGCAACGCGTAGTCCACCAATCCCCGCTGCGTCCGCACCCGGCCAAGGGTACGCGGGGGGCATTCGCCCCCGCCGGGCGAACCGTCCATCCCCCCGGCCGCAGCCCCGGCGCATCCGGCGGGCCCCGCGGTCCATCAGGCCGTCGGGTCGCCCGGACCCGGGTCCTCCGTCGCCCGCCGGGTGGCCTTGCGCTCGGCCGACCGGTCGTTCATCCGCGCGATGAAGCCGAGCCCGGAGACGACCGCGACCGACAGCACCATGCCCACGATGAGCAGGACCGTGCCGAGGCTGCCGCCGCCGAACAGCCCGCCCTGGTCGGCCGCCTGCGGGACGGACCGGTGGACGGCATCGAGCAGGGCCTGGGTCAGGGTTGGGTTCATCGGACGGCCTCCGGGTGGGCGGGGGTCCGGGTGGCGTCGATCACCCGGGTCAGCGATGCGTGCAGGGCCTGGAGTTCGCTGACCGGCATGCCCAACCGCTCCACGACGGCCGGCGGCACCTGCAGCGCGCGGTCGCGCAGCGCCCGACCGTGCTCGGTCAGCTCCACGGCCAGCTGACGCTCGTCGGCGGCGTCCCGTCGGCGACTCACCAGCTCGGCCGCCTCCAGCCGCTTGAGCAGCGGTGACAGCGTGCCCGGGTCGAGCTGCAGGAGCTCGGACAGGCGTTTGACCGAGAGCGGCGCGTGCTGCCAGAGGGCCAGCATCACCAGGTACTGCGGGTGGGTCAGGCCCATCGGCTCCAGGATCGGGCGGTACAGCGCGACCACGTTCCGGGCCGCGACCACCACGGCGAAACAGACCTGCTGGTCCAGCGCGAGGGGATCGGCGGGCGGTGCGGCGTCGGGGGTCGGGGCGATCACCCGATCAACGTTACCCCAATCGTTGGTGGCCCAATGATTGGTGTGGCTCACATCTCGGTCGAGGCGTCGCCTGGGCAGGGGCGGCGAGGGGTGGCGTCCGGCGCGGGGTTCCGGCGCGGGCGGCAGGTCGGCGGCGCGTTGGCGGCGCGTCGGTGGCGGCGGCTCGGCGGTGGCGGGGCCGCGGCGATGTATCGTGTCGATATAACCGCGCGTTGTAGCGCGACCCGATCAGGCACCAGCCTGCCACAGCGCCCGTCCGCGGCCGCGGAGGCGGGCCCGTGCGGACCCGGCGCGGGCAGGAGGTGGGACATGGCCAAGGAGAGTTCGACCGTCTTCGAGCTGGCCGTCCTGGGCCTGCTCGCCGAGAACCCCATGCACGGCTACGAACTGCGCAAGCGGCTGACCGCCACCCTGGGCACCATCCGGGCGTTCAGCTTCGGCTCGCTCTACCCGACGCTGCGCCGGTTGGAGACCGCGGGCCACGTCTCCACCGAGGAGCCGGTGGTCGACGCCGACGCCGTCCCGCTGTCCTCCCGGCGCTCCCGGGTGACGTACCGGATCACCGCCGACGGCAAGGAACGGCTGGCCGACCTGCTCGGTGACAGCGGTCCGCAGTCCTGGACCGACGACGGCTTCGGGGTGCACCTCGCGTTCTTCTCCCGCACCTCGGCCGAGGCGCGGATGCGCATCCTGGAGGGCCGGCGTCGCCGGGTCGAGGAACGGCGCGAGGGGCAGCGGTCGGCCGCCGGCCGGGCCCTGGATCGCCTGGACACCTACACCGCGGAGCTACAGCAGCTCGGCCTGGAGTCCTCCGACCGCGAGGTGCGCTGGCTCAACGAGCTGATCGACGCCGAACGCGGCCGGTTGCCGGACGACCGGCCGCGCCCGCCGCCCACGCGGCGCCGCGACCCCACCCCGCCCCATCCAGCAGCAGCCTCACCCACCGGCGCACCCGCTCCGGACCATCATCAGGAGGACAACCAGTGAGCACCATCAGAGTGGCCATCGTCGGCGTCGGGAACTGCGCGTCGTCGCTGGTCCAGGGCGTCGAGTACTACAAGGACGCGGACCCGCGGTCGACCGTGCCGGGTCTGATGCACGTCCA
>NZ_JBMDXT010000041.1:0-12970 GCF_048594475.1 Nakamurella sp.
CCCCGACCGGCCCCGGCCATCGCCGCCCGATACAACTCCCCGTACACCGCCACACCGTCCTTGACCGGCAGCAACGCCGTCACATACGTCATGCAGTCCGGCGCCGGCCGGATCGTCACCCGACGATCCCCGGCCGCCTTCGCCGCCCGCTGCGCCGCCCCGCCCGGGTCCAACCGCTGCGCCCACGCCCGCACCTCCCGCTGGGTCTGCGCGTCGCCCCACCCGGCCAACCCGCCGGCGATCGCCGCGTCGACCTGCACCCGCTGCTCCACCGGCAGATGCGCCGTCTCCCGCACGATCACCGTGGCCCGCCACTCCGTGGTCTCGCCCCGCGCGAGCACCCCCAACACCCCCGGCATCTCCCGCACCAACGCCCGCGCCAACCCCACATGCCGGTTCCCCCGCGCCGCCGAATCCCGCCGCGCCAACGCCACCTGCCCGCACACCGACCGGCTCACCTCGACCGGCGACACCCCCACCGCCCCGAGCACCGCCCGCTGCGACACAGCGAACGCGTCCGTCACCCGCGCCTGCCGCGCCGCCACCGCCCCCTTCACCCGCTCCAACACCGCCAGCTCATCAACCCGCGCCGCATCCCCCGCCCCGTCAACCGGCGCCGACAGCAACGCCGCGAGGAACGCGGCCGCAGCATCGGCAATCGTCGACATACGTTCGATTCTAGTGGGAGAAGGTCGTCCAGACAACAGTGGAACTGCAGCTAAGAGCCACTATTTCGAACACGGACACGATGCCGCTGTCCCCGCGCCGCCGGCCACTCCGGCCGCTCATCCGGGTGAATCGACCATGCCCGCAGAAGTCGGCCAAAACGAACACCGTGTGTTCTCGACCGGGTGGTGAAGCGGCCTCGGACGGGTGGGATCCCACTCCAATGGTCGCGCTTCGAACTTACGGCGGGTTAGCGTTGCGGTCGAGTCGTTCGAGTGAGCATCACCCGGGTGACCGGCTTCGATTGACGGAACGAAGCCATCCGGAACGGCACGACGCCGGGCCGCACCACCTCCGGAGGGGAGAGGTGGTTCGACCCGGCGCCTGCGCCGAGCACCGGCGCCCGTGCCCGGGCGCCGATCCGGTCTACCGCGTCACGGTGATCGTCGTGGACGCGATGGCCGTCGCCCGGATCGCCGGGGACCGCATGATGGTCGCCACGGTGTTCTTGCCCGCGAACAGCGACCGGAAGGTCACCGAGTACGAGGCCGTGCTGAACACCGGCGGCGAGGTGGTGATGGCGTACTCGGAGTTCGACGCCACCGAGGGGAGGGTCACCCCACTGGATCCGGTGCGGTTCTCGGCACCGATCACCAGCGGCTGCCCGTTGGCGCCGCCGATCGACCCGTAGGACATCCAGGTGCCCTCGGTGCTGCCCAGCTGGATCCAGATCTGGAAGGTGTTCTCCAGCGCCGATCCGTACGCCCTGACTTTGGAGTAGTCGACGATCAGCCACGAGGTGGTGCCGTCGGTCAGCGTGCCGACCCGGATCTCGCCGCCGCCGGACGCCGGGTCCAGGCTCAGGTCGGTCCAGTAGGGCGCGATGACGTTGTTCGGCGGCGCCGTGCTCGGCAGCGCGGGATCACAGCAGTTGTTATCGGAACTGGTCCCGCCGCCGACCACGATGTACCCGTTGGTGTCGACCCCGACCTTGTCGTACGACTCACCGCCCCACAGGAAGCCCGGGACGTCGAAGTTGACGATGTTCTCGTCGCCCAGACCGGAGACCGGGGCGATGCCGAAGGCGCTGAGCGGCAGGTACCCGCCACCCGGACTCGCCCCCGGGGTGATGGTCTTCACCTCGGGCGCGACCGCCGCGGCCAGCGTGCCGGACCAGCTGGCGCCGAACCAGTTCCGCTTGGCCGGCGCGGTGGCCGACTGCGCCCACATCGTGCCCAGGGTCTGCATCGACACCGGCGCCTCGACGGGCAACGTGTTGGTCGCGGTGACCGCACAGGTGGTCGTCGCGAACACCTTGATCGTCGTCGGCGTGCAGCTCTGGGCGAGGCTGATCGGCGCCTGCCCGATCGTCGCCGCGACCGGCAGCACCACCGGGGTCGCCCCGCCCGTCGACGGCTTGAGCGTGATCTGGCCGGTCAGCGTGTCGCCGTCGGTGGCCTTCAGCCCGTCGAGTACCACCGTGATGGTGGCCGACCCGCCGGCGGGAACGCGGAACCGGTTGGGGCTGATGGTGATCCCCAGACCGGCATCCGCGGTGGCGCTGGCGGTGAAGGTCTGCGCCTTGCCGGAGACGTTGGTCAGGGTGCGGGTCACCTGGATGGCGCCGGGCAGCGGGTCGACCTTGATGCTCGGCAGGTTCAGGTCCACCCGGTGCAGCGGATCGGTGACCGAGGCGGTGTAGGCCGCGCCGGTGACGTCGAAGGTCACCGTGGGCTTGACCGCCCGGTCCACCCGCAGCGAGCCGGCGCCGCGATCCCAGATGCCGGCCGGGCTGCCGTCGGCGTTGACCACATCCTGGACGGACGCGGTCATCTGGGCCGACTTGATCTGGCCCGGGGTCCAGTCCGGGTGGGCCGCCTTGATCAGCGCGGACGCGCCGGCGGTGTGCGGGGACGACATCGAGGTGCCGGCGATCGCCTGGTAGAGCTGTCCGGGCGGACCCGCCGGGATCTCGTTCGGCGTCGGGGTGTTGCCGGCCAGCACCTGGACGCCGGGCGCGGTGATGTCGGGCTTGATGAACTCGCCGACCGGGCCGCGCGAGCTGAAGCCGGCCATCACGTCGCCCTGGCTGGACTGCACCTGGCCGGCCGGCCAGCTGGCGGTCACGTCGCCGTGGGCGGCGAGGAAGGCCAGCAGCTCGTCGTTCGGACCCTCGAGGTGGATCGCCGGCAGGAAGTGGTTGTCCGTCTCGGTGTCGGAGGGGGTCGGGTTGTACAGGATCATCCCGATCGCGCCGCCCTGCAGGGCGTTGTAGCCCTTCTGTACGCGACCGATGCCACCCCGCTCGCACACGACGATCTTCCCGGTGACCGACCCGGCGGCGAAGGCCGTCGAGCACTGCTTGCCCCCGGCGTACCCGGGCACGTCGGCACCCTTGACCACCGGTCCGCTGATGCCGGCGGTGATCGTCGAACCGGCCTTGGTGTAGGTCGCGCCGTCGGCCGCGGTCAGGGTGAGCGTGGACGAGAACGAGCGGTTGGCGGTGGACGCGGCCACCGTCAGCACCCACGGACCGGAATGCTCGGCGGTCGCCTGCTCCGGCCCGTCGTTGCCGGCCGACGCGCTGACCAGGATGCCCGCCTTGTAGGCGTCCAGGAACGCCAGCTCGACCGGATCGGAGTAGGCGCTGGCGCCGCCGCCGATTGAGAAGTTGATGACGTCGACGCGGTCGATGATCGCCCGCTGCACCGCCTGCACCGAGTCCGAGCCGTAGCAACCGAGCTCGAGGCAGACGCGGTAGGAGATGACCGACGCACCCGGGGCGATGCCGCTGATCGGACCGCGGTCGACCCCGAACACCGGCGCGCTGTCGACGTGGTCACCGGCGGCCGTGGTCGCGGTGTGCGTGCCGTGGCCGTCCGAGTCGCGGGCCGAGCAGCGGTCGGCGCTCGGGCAGTAGCTGCCCTCCGGCGTCCCGCCGTTCTGCTGCATGTACGTCTGGACGAAGGTGTACGCGCCGATCAGCTTGTTGTTGCAGGTGAAGGCCGGGCCCAGGGCCGGGTCGCTGCCGTCGCCGAAGTCGCAGTCGCGGGCGCTGCCGTCCAGCGTCGGCTTCGGGGCGGGCAGGCCCTTGTCGGCCAGCATGGGGTGCTCGGGCCAGATGCCGGTGTCCAGCACACCGACGATCACCCCGGAGCCGGCCCGGTCCCGGCCGCCGAGCGACGGCCAGACCTTGTCGGCGCCGATGAAGGCGGCGGTGTCGGACGGGAGCGAGGAGTAGCCGGTGGCGGACGCGGGGACGGTCGCGGACGCCGCGGCGGACGTGTCCGACCGGTCCGGTTGGACCAGCCGGTCCTGCTGCACCGCCGCGACCCCGGGAACCGCCAGCAACGCCTTGGCCTTGTCCGCCGGCACGGTGACCGCCAGGCCGCCGTAGACCAGGGAGAACGACTGGCCGACGGTGGCCTCCGGGACGGCCGCGGTGATCGCGGCAGCCGCCTGGTCGGTGACTCCCTTGGCGTAGTCCAGGTAGCCCGCGACGGCCGGATCGGCGACGTCCAGCGGCTTTCCGGTGGTGCTCGGGCTGGTCGCGGCCAGCCCGTCCACGCCGCCGGTGTAGGCCGCGGCGGCGTCGTAGTCCAGCTTCACCATGACCGTGGTCGACGCACCGTCGGTCCGCGCCAGGAGTTCGGGATCACTCTGCGCGAGACGGCCGGTGACCGATTTCGCGACGGTGATCGGCTCCCCGGATGGCGCCACCGCGGTGGCGGTGAACCGGCCCGGATCAGGGGCGGCCCAGGCGTTGGGGACGCCGATCGAGACGGACAACAGGACTGCGGAACCCACGGCAAGCCAACGGCGTGCGTGACCCATGCGTACCCCCGGTCAAGGGTTGCCCGGAGGTCCGATCCCACCCGGGCGAAGATGAATGCACGTTAACCTCACATGAGATTCACCGCTACCTCTTGCGTCCGATTAAGAACGGAGTGTGCGGATTGACCGCCTCGATCGTGGGTGACCTGGCCGCGGACGTGGTCGGCGGGGCCCGGCTGCACATCCGCCCGGACGGCGCCCGGCCGGCAAGTCTGCGGCTGCCCGACGGCTGGGAGTGCGTCTCTGCGGAGATTCACGATCCCGACGGGAGGATCGTCGCGCGCATCGGCGACCGGGTCGAGGTGACCGGCGCCTGGATCGAGGGCCTGGTGGCGTTGCGCGGGCCGAGCCGGGTGCTGCGCGTGCACACCATGCGGGTGATGGGCTGACCGAACCCCGGGCCAGATAATCCGTCGATGATCGACGCCTCGACCGCGGACCTCCCGGTGGCCTACGACCTGGAACCCTGGACCGACCTGATGGTCGCCACCGTGGGGGCGATGGCCGCGCTCGCCGGGCTGTTCTTCGTCGCGTTGTCGATCAACGTCGACCTGATCATCCATCAGCAGCGGCTGCCCGGACGCGCGGCCGCCACGGTGGTGATGCTGCTGACCCTGCTCCTGGCCGGCATCGCCTGCCTCGTCCCGGGCCAGCCGGGCTGGGCGATCGGCCTGGAGATCGCCGTCCTGGGGATCTGCGTGACCGCCTTCAGCGCGCGGGCCCTCAAGCCGCAGACCATCGACGACGCGCCCGCCCTCAACCGCTTCATCTACCGGGTCGAGCCGCTGCTGATCATGCTGCTGCCGTGCGTGGTGCTGGTGGTCGCCGGCATCAGCCTGATGGTGGAAGCCGGCGGCGGGCTGTACTGGCTGGCCGCGGCGTTCGTCACCGGCATCTTCGCCTGCATGACCAACGCCTGGGTGCTGCTGGTGGAGATCAAGCGCTGAGCCCTGGGCGGGCCTCCGCCCGACGGGAACGGGCCCGCCCCCGGGTCGGGGACGGGCCCGTGGCCGGGCTTTCGCTCAGTGCATGACCACCGGGGCGGCCGGCGCGTCGGCGACCTGCGGCGCCTTGCGGGGCAGCATGAACGCCGGGATCAGCGTGAAGGCCAGGATGATCAGCGCCACCCAGAAGGTGGTGCCGAACGCCTCGGCCGCCTGGGCCGGCACCTCGGTCTGCAGGGCCGCGAGCTGGTCCGGCGGGATCGTGGCGGCCAGCGAGGGGTCGGCCTGCAGCGCCGAGGCGGTCTGCACCGCCGGCTTGTTGATCAGCTGGTTGGTCAGGATGACCGACATGACGGCGGTGCCGATGGAGGCCGCCGACTGCTGCACGATGTTCATCAGCGTCGACCCCCGGGCCACCTCGGCGTGCCGCAGGGTGGCCAGCGCGGCCGTCATCACCGGCATCATCGTCATGCCCATGCCCAGGCCGTTGACGAACAGCGCCCCGAGCAGCACCGGGATCGGCGTCGTCGAGCTGATCTGGGTGAAGACCGACATGCCGATCAGGATCAGGATCAGACCGGTGATGACGAAGCGGCCCGGACCCATCTTGTCGGTCAGCCGGCCGGCGATCGGCATCGTCAGCATGGCGCCGATACCCTGCGGCGCGAGCAGCAGCCCAGCGGTCAGCGTGCTCTCCCCCCGCACCTGGATGAAGTAGGTCGGGAACAGCAGCATCGCGCCGAAGAACGCGATCGCGAACAGCGACATCGTGATGACCGAGACGGACAGCTGCTTGCGCTTGAACAGGTGCAGGTCGATCAGCGGATGGTCCTGCCGGCGCAGCGCGTGGAACACGAAGCCGGCCATCAGCAGCAGGCCGACCACGACCGGGATCAGCACCTTGGCCGACGCGATCGTGCCTTCCTCCGGAATCGTCGAGACGCCGTACAGGAACAGGGCCAGGCCCGGCGACAGCAACAACATGCCGACGAAGTCGAAGGTCTCCGAGGGCGACGGCTCGTCCCGCGGCAGCACCCGCCAGGCGGCGAAGAGCGCGACCGCGCCGATCGGCACGTTGATGAAGAAGATCCAGTGCCAGCTGGCGGTCTCGATCAGCCAGCCGCCCAGGATCGGGCCGAAGATCGGGCCGAGCAGCATCGGCACGCCCAGGACGGCCATCACCCGGCCGATCCGGTGCGGGCCGGCGGCGTGGGTCATGATCGTCATGCCCAGCGGCATGAGCATGCCGCCGCCCAGGCCCTGCAGCACGCGGAAGCTGATCAGCGACCCGATGCTCCAGGCCAGACCGCAGGCGATCGAGCCGGCCACGAACAACGTCAGGGCCAGCATGTAGAGGCGCTTGGTGCCGAACCGGTCGGCCGCCCAGCCGGTGAGCGGGATGACGGTGGCCAGCGCCAGGGTGTAGCCGGTCATCGTCCAGGCCACGGTGGCGTAGCTGGCGTTGAACGTCTCCTGGAAGGTCGGCAGGGCGACGCTGACGACCGTGACGTCCAGGATCGACATGATCGCGCCGAGCACGACGACGCCGGCGATCCGCCAGACGGTCGCGTCGAGCTTGTCGTCGGCCACCGCCGGGGCGGCGTGCGCGCCGGACGTGGCCGGTGGGGTGAGGTCGGGAACCGGACCGGGTGGCCCGCCGGGGGCGGTGCCCGGCTCGGGGGCGGCGTGCTTGCTCATACAGGGATCTCCTGTCGGTGGTGGTACAGCTGGGGCGATGGTGGGCTTGCCGTCGAGATTTCTGCAGGGCCCGGCTCGGGGCAACCGAGTTTCGCCATGACCGGGCGCAGGGCCTCGATCAGATGACGGGCGTCCCGCTCGGCGACGTCGGCGAGCAGTTCCAAGGCGTACCGGCGCTGGCCGTCCTTGAACGTGGCGATGAGCGTGCGACCGCGACCGCTCAGGGAGATCCGCTTGACCCGCCGGTCCGCGTCGTCCTCGACGCGGTCGACCAGCCCGAGGCGGACGAGCTGATCGACGTTCCGGCCGGCCGCGGCGACGGACAGCTCCAGCCGCGTGGCGATCTCATGGATCGGACCCGGCTCGGGCTGCTGGCTCAGCACCAGCAACGTCCGCATCTGCGAGAACGTCAGATCGGCGGCGATCAGCGCCTCGATGCCGGCGGTCTGGATGCCGCAGTGCAGCCGTCCGATGAACGACTCCAGGACGGTCAGCAGGTCCTCGGCGGTGGTCGCACTCACGCGCAGGAAGGTATCACGGGCGCAACTATTGCACGAGTGCGTCGAAAGCGTCCGCGGGGTCACGGTCGTCCGACCGCGGGGCGGCAGCGAATTCATCGGCCGGGCCGGTGGCGTCGCTCACATGGCACTGGATGCCATTGCGCTGACACTCGGTATCAATCAGGATGAATGCATCGCGCGGCCGCCCCTTCACTCGACGACGAGGACAGACTGATGACCGATGTGATGACCTCCCCCCCGACGCCCCCGACGTCAGCTCCGGCGACAGTTCCGACGACAGTTCCGACTGCTCCGGCGGCCGGCGCCGCGCCCGTGACCGCATCCGGCCCGACCGGCCGGGAGTTGGCGACGGCCCTGGACACCGACTACTACGCCGTCTTCGCCGACGTGCCCGAGGCCGACCGGCAGTTCTGGACGCGGGCCCGGACGTTCGCCGACGAGACGCTCGACGAGGTCAACGAGGCGTGGGACGCGGGTGAGTACCCGGTGCACCTGGCCCGCCGGCTGGGCCGGCTCGACCTGCTGACCGACGGCGTGGCCGGACCGGGCCTGACCCCGATGTCCCCGCTGGCCGCCGGGCTGGTGAACATGGAGATCTCCCGCGGTGACGGCTCGATGGGCACCGTCATCGCCGTCCAGGGCGGGTTGGCGCTGCGGTCGATCGCGCTGTTCGGCAGCGACGAGCAGAAGGCCACGTGGCTGGTGCCGCTGGCCCGGGGCGAGAAGCTGGGCGCCTTCGCCCTGACCGAGCCGGCGCACGGCTCGGACTCGGTCGCCCTGGAGACCACCGCCGTCCGCGATGGCGAGCACTGGGTACTCAACGGCGAGAAGAAGTGGATCGGCAACGGGTCGGTCGGCGACGTGACCGTGGTCTGGGCCCGCACCGAACAGGGGGTGGTCCGCGGCTTCCTGGTCGAGCAGTCCACGCCCGGCTACCGCGGCGAGACCATCCGGGGGAAGGCCTCGCTGCGGGCGATCCACCAGGCGCACATCACGCTCAGCGACGTCCGGATCCCCCTCGACGCGGTGCTGCCCGGCACGACCGGGTTCAAGTCCGCCGGCACCGTGCTGCTGGCCACCCGGCTGGGCGTCGCCTGGGCCGCCCTCGGGCACGCCACCGCGGTGTTCGAGGCGGCGCTGACCTATGCCCGGGGCCGGGTCCAGTTCGGCCGGCCGCTCGCCTCGTTCCAGCTGGTCCAGGAACGGTTGACCCGGATGCTGGCCACGCTGACCACGATGCAGCTCACCTGCCGGCACCTGGCCGCCCTCGACCAGGCCGGCACACTGACCCCGACCCAGGCCGCACTGGCCAAGTACACCAACACCCGGGGCGCCCGCGAGCTCGCCGCCATCGCCCGCGATCTGCTCGGCGGCAACGGAATCCTGCTGGAGAACCACGTCATCCGGCACCTGGCCGACATCGAGTCGCTGCACACCTACGAGGGCACCGAGAGCATCCAGGCGCTGCTCATCGGGCGGGACCTCACCGGCATCAGCGCATTCCACTGAACCATTCGTGAACCACCCGCCTCATCCCAGCCGCGACAAAGGAGTCACCGCGATGATCAGCACGGCCAACGATTCCCCGCTCACCCCCTTGCGTTTCCTGCAGCGCGCGGCCGAGGTCTACCCGGCCAAGCAGGCCGTCGTCTACGGCGACCGGCGCTCCACCTACGCCGAGTTCGCCGACACCGCGCAGCGTTTCGCCCGCGCCCTGCGCGCCCGCATCGAGCCCGGTGACCGGGTCGTCGTGCTCGCCCCGAACGTGCCGGAGATGCTCATCGCGCACTTCGCCGTGCCGCTGGCCGGGGGCGTGCTGGTGGCCCTGAACTCCCGGCTGGCCAAGGCCGAGATCGACTACATCCTGAACCATTCCGAGGCGACGCTGCTGTTCGTGGACGCCGAACTGGTCGCCACCGTCGGCAACTCGTTCGCGGCCTCCCCGCACCTGCGCGGGGTGATCGAGATCGCCGACCCGGAGTTCGGTCTGGCGTCCAGCGGAATGGATGTCGGTCAGGAGTCGTTCGAGTCGTTCCTGGCCGCCGGCGCGGACGGCGACCCGCTGCCGTGGACGGTGGCCGACGAGCGCACGGTCATCAGCATCAACTACACCTCCGGGACCACCGGAAAGCCCAAGGGCGTCATGTACACCCATCGCGGGGCCTACCTGAACTCGTTCGGCGAGATCTTCCACAACCAGTTCACCGGCGACTCGGTCTACCTGTGGACGCTGCCCATGTTCCACTGCAACGGCTGGTGCACGCCCTGGGCGGTGACCGGCGCGGGGGCCACCCACGTCGCCCTGCGGGCGGTCCGGGCCGACGCGATCTGGTCCGCGGTGGACGACCTCGGGGTGACCCACCTGTGCGGCGCGCCCACGGTCTGCAGCACGATCGCCGACGCCCCACGGGCCCACCGCCTCGACCGCCCGCTGCACATCACCACGGCCGGCGCGCCGCCGTCGCCGACGATCATCGAGAAGCTCGACGGGCTCGGCGTCACCGTCGTGCACGTGTACGGCCTGACCGAGGTGTACGGGCCGTTCACCATCTGCGAGTACCAGTCCGCGTGGGACGAGCTGGCCCCGGCCGACCGGGCCCGCATGCTGTCCCGGCAGGGGGTCGGGATGCTGCAGGCCGAGTCCGCCCGGGTGGTCGACGACGACATGGCCGACGTGACCCCCGACGGCCGCACCGTCGGCGAGATCGTCCTGCGCGGCAACAACGTGATGGCCGGCTACTACCGGGACGAGGACGCCACCGCGCAGGCGTTCCGCGGCGGCTGGTTCCACAGCGGTGATCTGGGGGTGATGCATCCGGACGGCTACATCGAGCTCAAGGACCGGGCCAAGGACATCATCATTTCGGGCGGCGAGAACATCTCGACGATCGAGGTGGAGAACTCCGTCGTGTCCCACCCCGCCGTGGCCGAGGCCGCCGTGGTCGGGATGCCCAGCGCCAAATGGGGCGAACGGCCGCGCGCGTTCGTCGTCCTGCGGCCCGGCGCCGAGGCGACCGCCGCCGACATCCGCACGCACGTCGCCGGCCTGATCGCCAGGTACAAGGTGCCCGACGAGGTCCTGTTCGTCGACGCGCTGCCCCGCACCGCCACCGGCAAGATCCGCAAGAACGAGCTGCGGACCGCCGAGCCCGCCCCGCTGGCGGCCAGCGCCTGCTGAGCCGTCGCCGTCACCGGCGGCACCTCACCGGTGCCGCCGCCCGGACCCACTCCCGCCGGGGCCGACCCACCGCGCGGAGGAAGTCGGCGACTGCCGTCCCACCGGTCCCAGATGGCCGTTGTTGATCCGCGCCGGCGTTGTTGATCCGCGCGCCGGCCCCGTTCCGTGCTGTTCCGTGCCGTTCCGTGCTGTCCCTGCCTGTCCCGATCCGCGCTCTTCCGTGCTGTTCCTGCCTGTCCCGATCCGTGCTGTCCCTGTCCCGTGCTGTCCGTGCCGTCACCCTGAGCAGAGGAGCTCCCCCATGACCGCCACCGTCGACCGCGCCGAACCCGACCTCGTCCCCGACCTGTCCGACCCGACCGCCGGGCGGGTCGCCCAGGCCCGGGAAATGGCGTCGGCCCAGGTCCAGCTGATCGCCGATCCGGCGCCGCTGGGGCTGGCCGCGTTCGCGCTGACCACCTTCCTGCTCAGCCTGGCCAATTCCGGCCTGATGCCGGCGTCCGCCGAACCGGTCGTGTTCGGCGTCGCCCTGGCCTACGGCGGCGTCGCCCAGCTGCTGGCCGGAATGTGGGAATTCAAGAAGGGAAACGTGTTCGGGGCCACCGTCTTCTCCTCGTACGGCGGCTTCTGGCTGTCCTTCTGGGCCTACGTCACGTTCTACGCCCCCGGGGTGCCGGCCGAGCAGCACGGTGCGGCCGCCGGCTGGTTCCTCATCTGCTGGGGCATCTTCACCGTCCTGATGTTCGTCGGCGCCCTGCGGACGACCCTGGTGCTGGCGGCCCTGTTCGCGGTCGTCGTGGTGGCCTTCTTCCTGCTCGGCCTGGGCGCGTTGGAGGGCGTCACCGCCCTGACCCGGGCCGGTGGCTGGGTCGGCCTGGTCGCCGGCGCGATGGCCTGGTACCTGTGCCTGGCCGGGGTGCTCAGCTCCCTGTTCGGCCGCCCGGTGCTGCCCAACCGGTCGCTCGTCCGCGCCTGAGCGCGGCGGGGGCTACGCGGCCGGGCAGAGCGGCTCGGCCCAGAGCGCACCGACCACGACGACGGCCCGGGCGTAGGACTGCTCGTAGATGCCGCCGTCCCGGGACGGCGAGCTCTGCACCTGCTGGGCGACCTGCCAGGGCACCCCGGCCGACCAGCCGGGAATCCGTTCCAGATGGTCGTAGAACAGCCCCGACGCCGCCTGCGGCACGATGAGCTTGTCCGGCGCGCCCCAGCCGGTCGTCGGCCGCTGCTGGAACAGGCCGATCGAATCGAGGTTGTTGCCGACCTCGTCGTGCGGGTAGGCCAGGGACCGGCGGGCCACCTCCCGCTCCAGCGGGCTCAGCGGCCGGCCGATCTCGGCGGCGGACAGGTCGGACGTCCCGTCGTTGGCGAAGTTGATCAGTCCGGTCTCGGCCAGCGACGTCGCCACCGCGATCTCGGCGGCCGACCGGTCCAGCCCCCGTTCCCGGGCCACCGTGGTGATGGTCCGGGCGTTGCGGGTCTGCACCGGGCTCAGGTCGGCGACCGTGGCCGCCGCGGTCGCACAGTCGCTCCCGGCCGGATCGCCGGACCCGTCCTCGTCGGCCAGGGCGAGCCAGACCAGGGTGCCGACGGTGAGCACCAGGGCCACCGTCATCCGCAGGGGCATCCGGCGCGGCCCGGGACCGGCCGGTGGCCGTCCCCCGGCCGGCCGGACGGCGCCTGGTCGGGCCGGGGCGGCACCCCGGGGGGTGGTCGGGGATGCGGTGGGCGGGGCCGGGCGGCGGACGGGCCGGTCGTCGGTCCCGGTCGGCGGGTACCCCATCAGGCCGTTCGACCGGCGTCGACCGAATTCACCAGCACGAATTTCCCTCCATTGGGACCGTGGTGCAGACATGTGCAGCGACGGCCCCGCGGGCCGCCGCCGATGATATGCAGACCGGTACCAATTCGTTGCCCATTCGGGCGGACGCGTCGGTGATTTCCTCCATCGGGCGGAATGGTCGGAAATGGTCGTGGCGCTGCGTCACACCGCCGTCCGGGGCCGGAATGCGGTGGTGGACCCCCGGACGGTCGGGGGGCCCGGACGGGTCGGGGGGGGGGGGGGGGGGGGGGGGGGGGCGGGGGCGCCCGCCCCGGCCGGGGCCCCGCCCGCCGCGCCGGGCGCGGGG
>NZ_JBMDXT010000410.1:0-17208 GCF_048594475.1 Nakamurella sp.
CCCGTTCTCGCCCGCAGGGCCCAGCCCCGCGGCGGCCCCGACCCGCCCCCCGCACGTGCCTGGTGGCCCCCCGCATCGCCCGATTCCCGGGCTAACCACGGCACGTGGGCGGGCAGGGAGTGGCCCGGGCCAGCAGGCCAGGGCCGACCGCCGCCGGCGTCACCCAGATCACGTGATACCCCCAGGGGTGTCTGCTAGCATCGATCCAGATACCTACCGGGGTATCTAGGAAGCGAGGGCCAGATGTGCCGGGCAGTGGCGTGCAAGACCTGCGGCAAGACGACCTGGGCCGGGTGCGGCCAGCATGTCGACGCGGTGATGGCCGGGGTGCCCCGCGCCGATCGCTGCGGCTGCAGCCCCGAGGCGAAGAATGCCAAGCGCACCGGCCTGTTCGCCGGGCTGTTCGGGCGTCAGGGCTGACATGACCACCACCGGGCGCACCGTCATCGTCGGCGGCGTCGCCGCCGGCATGTCCACCGCGACCCGGCTGCGCCGCAACGATGAGTTCCGCGAGATCGTCGTCCTGGAACGGGGCGATCATGTCTCGTTCGCCAACTGCGGTCTGCCGTACCACCTCGGTGGCGTCATCGCCGACCGGGACGACCTGTTGCTGCAGTCGCCGGCCGGCCTGCACGACCGCTTCCGGATCGACGTGCGGGTCCGGCACGAGGTGCGGCGGATCGACCGCGACCGCCGGACGGTGACGGTCCTCGACCTGTGCACCGACCTGACGACCGAGATCGTCTACGACGAGCTCGTGCTCGCCACCGGGGCCACGCCCGTCCGACCCCCGATCCCGGGCGTCGAACGGGCCATGGTGCTGCGCGACCTGGCCGACATGGACGCGATCGGGGCCCGGCTGGACGGCGCGGCGACGGCGGCGATCCTGGGTGGCGGGTTCATCGGCCTGGAACTGGCCGAGAACCTCACCCGTCGCGGCATCGCGGTCACCGTGATCGAGCTCGCCGACCGGATCCTGGCCCCGCTCGATCCCGAGATGGCGGCGCCGGTCGCCCGGCACCTGCAGGCGCACGGCGTCCGGATCCGCACCGGGACGAGCGCCACCGCGATCGAGCCGGGGTCAGTCGTGCTGTCCGACGGCAGCCGGCTGCCCGCCGACGTGGTGATCGCCGCGATCGGCGTGCGGCCCGAGTCCGGGCTGGCCCGGGAGGCCGGCCTGGCCATCGGCGCGGGCGGTGGCGTCGTCGTCGACGGCGCGCAGCGCACGTCGGACCCGCGGATCTTCGCGGTCGGGGACGTCGCCGAGAAGGTCGACCCGCTCGGTGGCGGCGCCGCCCTGGTCCCCCTGGCCAACACCGCCAACCGGCACGGGCGGCTGGTCGCCGACGCCATCTGCGGGCGGGCGGTCGCCGCCCGGCCGGCGCTGGGCACCGCCGTCGTCGGCCTCTTCGGCCTGACCGCGGCGGCCACCGGCAGCAACGAGGCCCGGTTGCGGGCGGCCGGACGGCCGTACCGCGCGATCCACACCCATCCGGCCAGCCACGCCGGCTACTACCCCGGAGCGCAGCCGATGGCGCTCAAACTGCTGCTCGACCCGGTCACCGGGGCCATCCTCGGCGCCCAGGGCGTGGGCGGCGAGGGGGTGGACAAGCGGATCGACGTCATCGCCACCGCGCTGCGGGGTGGATTGACCGGACCGGACCTGGCCGACCTCGAACTGGCCTACGCGCCGCAGTTCGGTGCGGCGAAGGACCCGGTGGCCATGCTGGGCATGATCGCCGACAACCTGGCCGCCGGCGAGCGCACGGTGCAGTGGCACGAGGTCGACCGGGCGCGGGCGGAGGGCGCCGTGCTCGTCGACGTGCGCAGCGCGGGCGAGTTCGCGGCCGGCACGATCACCGGGGCGATCAACATCCCGCTGGAACAGCTGCGCACGCGGGCCGCCGAGATCCCGCCCGGCCCGGTCGTCGTGACCTGCGCCGTCGGGCAGCGGGGGCATGCCGCCGCCCGGCTGCTGCGCCAGCTCGACCGGGACGTGGCCAACCTCGACGGCGGCTACCGGACCTGGTCGGCGGCGGCCGCCTGAACCGGCCCCGTGCGCCTCGATCGCCCGCCCGACCCGCGATTCGATCCCCCGTCCGACCCGCGCTGTCGGGCCGGCCCGGCGAGAACGGGCCGATGTGGTGATCCGCGCGCAGGATGAGGCGATGCGGCCCACCCTGTTCGACCACGCCGGGGGCAGCCCGGCGTTCCTGGCCCTGGCCCGGTGCCATCATCGGCGGTGCCTGGACGACCCGGAGCTCAATCATCCGTTCTCCCACCCCGACCAGCACCCGCAGCACGTCGAGCGGCTGGCGGCGTACTGGGCGCAGGTCCTCGGTGGACCGCCGGCCTACACCGACGGCGACGGCACCGAGTCCTCGGTGCTCCGGATGCACGCCGGCAACGGCGACATGTCCGACCTCGGTCGCCGGTTCGTCGCGTGCTTCGACGCGGCGATGGACGACGTGCCGCTCCCCGCCGATCCCGAGTTCCGCCGGGCCATGCACGACTACATGGTCTGGGCGGTGGACCGGGTCCTGACCCATGAGGACCGCGCGCGGATCGCCGACGGGCTGGCCGTCCCCCGATGGGGTTGGACCGGCCTGCTCGACGCGCCGGGCTGAACCCGCCGTCGCGGCCCGGGCCGTCACCGGTCGAAGCGGACGGCGCGACAGCGGATCACCCGGCCGTGGCGCCCCCCCCCCGGGGCTCGAACCGGGGGTTGCAACGGGGTTGCATCCGGGCCCCGACGGGTCGTTCCCAGCCGATCCACATGGTCGCCGTTCCCCTTGGGGAACAGGCTTTCTCAGGTTCCGGGCGGCCAGGTTGCAGCCGGCGGGCCGGACACCCCCTTGCCGACCCCGACGAGCCGGACCACCATGAGGCGAGCGCAGCGCCGCGCTCGGCCCGGTTCGTCCCCTTCGGACGGGTTCCGCGCGTGGCACGACGGCATCCCTGCCCCGAGATGTGAGGACCACGCATGACTGATCGGTCGACGCTGTCCGGTTACCCCCAGGAGCCGGTCGACCTGCTCGGACACATCCTCGGTCCGGACGCCCACGACGGCGAGCTCCGGCACCGGGCCCGGGCCGCGTTCCTGGATCCGGACGACCGGGCGCGCGCCCTGCGCGCCGCCTACGACAAGGTGCTCGCCGGCGCCGTGGATCCGTCGGTGTCCAACCGCATCCAGAGTTCGTGGGAGCGGGCGCTGGCCGCCGGCGTCGATCCCGACGGGCAGCGGCCGCCCCGGCTGCACGAGATCCTGGAGATCCGGCGGCTGCGCAACGAGCATCCGCTCTCGCCGTTCGTGCCGGCATTGGCCGGCCTGCTGGCCGACGACTCGGTGGCCGGCAACCACATCATGGTCATCGCCTCGGCCGCCGGGGAGATCCTCTGGCGGGTCGGCTCGCGAGACGTCATCCGGCTGGCCGAAAGCCTGGAGTTCGTCGAGGGCGCACGCTGGTCGGAGGACGCGGTCGGGACCAACGCGATCGGCAACGCCGTCGTCGAGGGACGGGCCAACCAGGTCTTCTCGGCCGAGCACCTGGTGCGCAGCCACCACAACTGGGTCTGCAGTGCGGCCCCGATCTACGACCCGGAGACCCGCGCCCTGCTCGGCGTGCTGGACGTCTCGGGCCCCTACCGCAGCGCCAACCCGGACGCGCTGGCGCTCGTCCGGTGCGGGGCCGCGCTGGTCCACGAGAAGCTGCGCAACGCCCGGCAGGAGGCCGACGAGCAGGCCCGCGACCTCGTCCGCCGGCATCACCGGTCGCTGGACGGGATCGCCCTGGTCTCCCCCGGCGGCCGCTCGGTGCTCGGCGACCTGACCGGCCTGACCCCGGGCGCCGTCGGCCAGGCCCCCCCCACCGGACGGCTCACCCAGCCCGACGGGTAGCAGGTGCCGGCCGAACCGCGCGGCGAGTACCTGCTCGTGGAGCTGCCCGCACCGGCGCGCCGCACCCCCCGCACCACTCTGGACCTGCGGTTCCTGGGCGCCGGTGATCCGGTGGCGGTCATCGACGGCCGGGAGGTCGTGCTGTCCCAGCGGCGCGCGGAGATCCTGACGCTGCTGGCGATCAACCCCAAGGGGCTGACCGCCGACGAGCTGGCCGGCGAGATCTACGGCGACGACGGGGTGCGGACCACTGTACGGGCCGAGATGCACCGGATCCGGTCGGTGCTGGACGGCTGCGTCCGGTCCAACCCCTACGCCTTCGATCCCGACCTCGTCGTGACCGCCGACTTCCAGCAGGTCACCCGCCAGGTCCGGGCCGGCAACCTGACCGCGGCGCTGGAGTCGTACTCCGGGCCGCTGCTGCCCCGGTCGAGCGTGCTGGCGATCGAACTGCTGCGCGACGAGCTGACCGAGTCGCTGCGGCACGCGGTGCTCTCCGCACCCGGGGTGGCGCACCTGCGCCGGTGGATCGAGACCGACACCGGGGCCATGGATCCGCAGGCGATCCGGCTGCTGCTGTCCCGCCTGCCCGTGGCCGACAAGGACCGCGCCTACCTGGCCGCCCGGCTGCGCCGGATCGACCGGGAGTTCGGCGGCGGCGCCGGGGCCGGCCGCGGGCGACCCGTCGCGGTGAGCCTGCCGGCCGCCCGAGGCACCCGCGCCCCGGTCCCCCATCGCTGAGCCGGACGCGGGATGACCGCGTTCGTGACGTACCGGCGGTGGCGGCTGCGGCCGGGTGCCGAGCTCGGCGACGTGGTCGACCTGGTCCGGGACCGGATCGAACCGCACTACCGCGTTCTGGATCCGGACGTCCGGCTCGGCCTGGAGCTGGTCGACGGGTCCCGGTCGGTGCTGGCCGTCCAGCACTGGCCCGACCGGGACCGCTTCACGGCCGCGACCACGTCCGCCCGCTACCCCGCCTGGCTGGCGGCCTACCGGCCGGCGTTGCGACGCTGGGACGAGCTGCTGGAGTTCGAGTCCGAGTGGGCCGCGACCGGGCTGCTCTGATCCTCGCGCCGCGCGGTCCGGATGACCGGCGGGTTCCGTCGGGGCGGCCACGTCCGGCTGGTCCTGACGGTTCTGACGCGTCCGGACGGGGTGGCAACCCTCGGGCGGCCCGGCTGCAACCCCGGTGCCACCCTCGCCGTCCTAGCCTTCCTGCACACCGTGACCGGGAGCACATGACGAGCGCCGGGCCGGACTCATTCCGGCCGCCGCGCTCGCCCCGGTCGCCTCCCGTTCCAGGAAGGACGCCAGCCGATGAAGGCAGCGATGTACTACGGGAACAAGGACATCCGGATCGAGGACATCCCCGAGCCGACCGTCCGCCCCGGGACCGTCAAGGTCAAGATCGAGTGGTGCGGCATCTGCGGCACCGATCTGCACGAGTACCTCGACGGGCCGATCTTCGCCCCGCCCGCCGGTTCCCCGCACCCGCTGACCGGAGAGACCGTCCCGGTCTGCCTGGGTCATGAATTCGCCGGCGTCGTCGCCGACATCGGCGACGGGGTGACCAATGTCGCCATCGGCGAGCGGGTCGTCGTCGAGCCCTACATCACCTGCGGCACGTGCGCGCGGTGCCGGGCCGGCATCTACAACGTCTGCGACACGCTCGGTTTCATCGGCCTGTCCGGCGGGGGCGGCGGGTTCTCCGACTACGTCGTCGCCGACGCCAAGCGCACCTTCTCCATCGGGGACCTGCCCACCGACATCGGCGCGCTGATCGAGCCGCTGGCCGTGGCCTACCACGCGGTCCGGCTGTCCAAGGTGCGCCCCGGGGAGAGTGCCACCGTGTACGGCTCCGGCCCGATCGGCCTGGTCACCGTGGCCGCGCTCAAGGCCCAGGGCGTGGACGACGTGATCGTGGTCGAGCCCGCCGAGGTCCGCAAGGTCAAGGCCAAGGCGGCCGGCGCGAGCACGGTGCTCGATCCGACCGACACCGACATCGTCAGCGCGATCAAGGATCTCACCGGCGGCGTGGGCACCGACGTGTCGTTCGAATGCGCCGGGTTCAACGGCGCCACCGCCCAGGCGATCAAGGGCACCAAGGGCGGCGGCACCGTCGTCAACGTCGCGATCTGGGGTCACGAGGCGACCGTCGCGATGAACGACCTGGTCTTCAACGAGGTCTCGGTGATCGGCTCTTTGGCCTACTGCAACGACCACGAGCCGACGATCAAGCTGTTGCAGGACGGCAAGGTCGACGCCGAACAGTTCATCACCGGTCGGATCGCGGTCGACGACATCGTCGAGGGCGGCTTCCGCGAGCTGATCGACCGCAAGGCCGAGAACGTCAAGATCCTCGTCCACCCCTGATCCGTGCCCGCGCGGATCAACAACCCCGGCGCGGCCGACATCGACGACTCCCGTCCCGTCGGTCACATTCCGGGTGTGTTGATCCGCGCGGCGTCCGCCCCGCCGCTCCTCCCCCGTTCCGAGCATCCCGAAAGGACCCCCCACCGCATGAGCATCGAAGGCAAGGTCGCCCTCATCACCGGCGGCGCCCGCGGCATCGGCCGCGGCATCGCGCTGCGCCTGGCCCGGGACGGCGCCGACATCTGCATCGTCGACCGCGAGGGCACGACCATGCAGGACGTCGCCGACGAGGTCAGCGCCCTCGGCCGCAAGGCCACCGTGTTCGCCGCGGACGTGACCGACCGGTCCCAGGTCTACGCGGCCGTCGACCACGCCGAGTCCGCGCTCGGCGGCTTCGACATCATGGTCAACAACGCCGGCATCGCCCAGGTCAACCCGATCGACGAGGTGCTGCCGGAGGAGGTCCACCGGATCCTGGCCGTCAACGTCGAGGGTGTGCTCTGGGGCATCCAGGCGGCCGCGGCCAAGTTCAAGCAGCGCGGCGCCGCGACCGGCGGGAAGGGCGCGAAGAACAACGGCAAGATCATCAACGCGGCGTCCATCGCCGGTCACGACGGGTTCGCCATGCTCGGCGTCTACTGCGCCACCAAGTTCGCCGTGCGCGGGCTCACCCAGTCGGCGGCCAAGGAGTACGCGCCGTTCGGCATCACCGTCAACTCCTACTGCCCGGGCGTCGTCGGGACCGATATGTGGGTCGAGATCGACCAGCGGTTCGCCGATCTGACCGGGGCCGAGAAGGGGGCGACGTTCGCCCAGTTCTCGGACACGATCGCCCTGGGCCGGTCGCAGACCGCCGACGACGTGGCCAATTTCGTCTCCTACCTGGCCGGCCCGGACTCGGACTACATGACCGGCCAGTCGGTGCTCATCGACGGCGGCATGGTCTACCGGTAATCCCGCACGTCGCGGGCCGGGGAGGCGTTGGCGTCGCCGAAGGCGTCCGTCGGCCATCCCGCGGCAGCGGGTGTGCGGATGAAGTCGTCGACCCCTGTCACGCCATTCACATGTCGGGCTAGTTGATCCGCGCGGGCGGAGATGATCCGCGCGGGAAGGGAGGGCCGGAGCGGTGATCCTGGAACACGGGGACGACCTGCCGGTGGTTCCGGGCAGCGCCATCGGCGTCATCCCGAACCCGATGTCCGGCCGGGACATCCGGCGGATCGTGTCCCAGGCATCGGTGTTCCCCAACACCGAGAAGACCTCGATGGTGCTGCGCATCCTGCGGGCGGCCGGCACCCTCGGGGTCGAGCGGGTGCTGCTGTCCACCGACACGTTCGGCATCGCCGCCGGGGTGCAGCGGGAGATGGTGCGGTTGACCACGGCGAAGTCGACCGCCCACCTGCGCTGGCCCAAGGTCGAGTTCCTCGAGCTGGACCGGCCGACCGGCAGCGCCGCCGACACCACCGCCTACGCCCGCATCATGGCCGAGCAGTGCTCGGCGGCCGTCGTGCTGCTCGGGGGCGACGGCACCATGCGGGCGGCGGTGCCCGGACTCGGCCGGACCCCGATGCTGGCCCTGTCCACCGGCACCAACAACGCGTTCCCGATCATGCTGGAGGCCACGGTCGCCGGCATGGCGGTCGGGATGATCGCCATCGGGGCGGTCGACGCGCCCGAGACCCGCTGCAAGATGCTCCATGTCGAGATCACCCGGGCCTCGGGCCGGGTCGATCACGAGGTCGCGCTGGTGGACGCCTGCGTCAGCACGGCCATGGACGTCGGTTCCCGCGCGCTGTGGACCGGCACCTCGCTGCGCGAGCTGTACTGCACGTTCGGCGAGCCGCACGGCATCGGCCTGTCCTCGATCGTCGGCCGTCTGCTGCCGACCGGCCGCGCCGACGACCACGGCGCCGCGGTCATGCTGACCGATCCGGCGACCGCGGCCCACACCGTGCTCGCCCCCCTGGCCCCCGGCCTGCTCCAGCCGGTCGGGGTCAACGGGGTCGGCGAGCTCGTCCCGGACCGGCCGCACCCGGTGCGGCTGGACCGGGGCACCGTCGCCGTCGACGGCGAACGCGAAGTCGAATTCGGTCCGCAGGACCGGGTCACGGTCACGCTGCGGCACGACGGGCCCCGGGTGATCGACGTGCCCGCCGCGCTCCGCGCGTCGACCGCGCACCACACCCTGCTCGCACACCAGTAACCCCCGCCCGTCACGTCGCGCCCGCCGGGTCCCGCCCGGCCGGAGCCGGCGGACCGGCACGAGAGAAGGAGACACCATGACCCAGACGCTCGACCGATCGGCCGACGTCGGCGACGGTCTGACCCCGGAACGGCTGCTCGACGCCTACCGGATCATGAAGTCCATCCGGATGTTCGAGGATCGGGTGCACGACGAGTTCGCCACCGGCGACATCCCCGGGTTCGTCCACCTGTACGCGGGCGAGGAGGCGTCCGCCGCCGGCATCTGCGCCCACCTGGACGCCGAGCGGGACACCATCGCCTCCACCCACCGCGGCCACGGCCACTGCATCGCCAAGGGGGTGGACATCAAGCCGATGATGGCCGAGATCTTCGGCAAGATCACCGGTTCCTGCCGCGGCAAGGGCGGCTCCATGCACATCGCCGACCTGTCCAAGGGCATGCTCGGCGCCAACGGCATCGTCGGCGGCGGACCGCCGCTGATCTGCGGCACCGCGCTGGCCGCCAAGATCAAGGGCGACGGCGGCGTCGGCATCGCGTTCTTCGGCGACGGCGCGTCCAACCAGGGCACCACCGCGGAAGCGATGAACCTGGCCTCGGTGTGGAACCTGCCGGCCATCTTCGTCGCCGAGAACAACGGCTACGCCGAGGCCACCGCCGCCAAGTGGTCGGTCTCGGCCGACAACATCGCCGACCGCGCCGCGGGGTACGGCATGCCCGGCGTGATCGTCGACGGCTTCGACTTCTTCGCCGTCTACGAGGTGGCCGGCGAGGCCATCCGGCGGGCCCGCGAAGGCGGCGGCCCGACCCTGATCGAGGTCAAGCTCACCCGCTACTACGGTCACTTCGAGGGCGATCAGCAGACCTACCGGCCCAAGGACGAGATCGCCGGTGCCCGCGAGAGCCTGGACTGCCTCAAGCGCTTCCGCGAGCGGGTCACCGAGACCGGCCGGCTCACCGACGCCCAGCTGGACCAGGTCGACGCCGAGGTCGCCCAGCTGATCGAGGAGGCCGTGGCCGAGGCCAAGGCCGCCGCGGCGCCCGGTGCGGCCGACCTGCTCACCGACGTCTACGTCAAGTTCTGACCCACCCTGCCCGCCGCCGGGCCGCCCGGGCGCCCCGACCGAGCCCCGCTCGGCGCCGGGACCCGAGCGCCCCGCCGGACCCGCGGATCCGGCCCCGGCCCCGCACCCCGGGGCCGACCGGCGGCCCTCCCCGTCCCCTTCAGCCACCCTCCAGACAGGACAACCATCATGGCAACCCGCACGATCAGCTATCGCGAGGCGGTCAACGAGGCCCTCGCCCAGGAAATGGAACGCGACCCGAGCGTCATCGTGATGGGCGAGGACGTGGCCGGCGGCGTCGCCGGTGACGGCGACGACGACGCCTGGGGCGGCGTTCTCGGCGTCACCAAGGGTCTGTACCCGAAGTTCCCGGGCCGAGTGCTGGACACCCCGATCACCGAGTCGGGGTTCATCGGCGCCGCGGTCGGCGCCGCCACCCGCGGCCTGCGCCCCGTCGCCGAGCTGATGTTCGTGGACTTCATGGGTGTCTGCCTGGACCAGATCATGAACCAGGCGGCCAAGTTCCGGTACATGTTCGGCGGCAAGGCCGTCACCCCCGTCACCATCCGCGCGATGTACGGCGCCGGCCTGTCCGCGGCGGCCCAGCACTCGCAGGCCCTCTACCCGATCTTCACCCACCTGCCCGGCCTCAAGGTCGTCCTGCCGTCGAGCCCGTACGAGGTCAAAGGCCTCCTGATCCAATCGATCCGGGACAACGACCCGGTGATCTTCCTGGAACACAAGGCCATGTACGACATCACCGGACCGGTGCCGGAGGAGAGCTACACCATCCCGTTCGGCGAGGCCAACGTCGTCCGTGAGGGCGACGACGTCACCATCGTGGCGATGGGCTGGATGGTCACCAAGGCGATCGAGGCGGCCGCCGAGCTGGAGGCCTCCGGCATCCAGGCCGAGATCATCGACCCGCGGACGACCAGCCCGCTGGACCTGGACAGCATCCTGGAATCGGTCGAGAAGACCGGCCGGCTGGTGATCGTCGACGAGTCCAGCCCCCGCTGCAACATGGCCACCGACATCAGCGCCCAGGTGTGCGCCGAGGCGTTCGGCGACCTGAAGGCGCCGATCAAGATGGTCAGCCCGCCGCACGTCCCGGTGCCGTTCGCCGGCTCCCTGGAGCAGCTGTACATCCCGCAGGCGCAGGACATCATCAACGCGGTCAAGACCGTGACCGACTGGAGCGGCTGACCATGACGACGACCGAAGAGACCGCCCCCAGCCAAGTGACCGACCGCATCCAGCGGATCACCATGCCCAAGTGGGGCCTGTCGATGGAGTCGGGCAAGGTCACCGACTGGTTCGTCGCCGAGGGCGACGAGCTGTCCGAGGGGCAGGACATCTGCGAGATCGACACCGACAAGATCGCCGGCGCCCTGGAATCCACCTGGACCGGCACGGTGCGCGCCCTGGTCGTGGACACGATGGTCGATGTGCCGGTGGGCGGCACCATCGCCCTGCTGGCCGACGCCGACGTGCCGCAGGAGGAGGTCGACGCCGCCCTCGCGCAGGCCCGGGAGCAGCTGGCGTCCGGCGACATCGTCGACGATTCCGGGCCGCGCCTGGGCACCGTCGAGGTCGACGGGGTGACCATCGCCTACGCGGTGCTCGAACCCGAGGAACCGACCACGGCCGCCCCGGTGGTGTTCGTGCACGGGTACGGCGGCGACAAGGACTCCTGGATGTTCGTGCAGGAACCGGTGTCGGCGCACCACGCGACCTACGCCATCGACCTGCCGGGGCACGGCGCCTCGGGCAAGGACGTCGGTGCGGGCACCGTGGAGTCGCTCGCGGCCACCGTCGTCGGGTTCCTGGACGCCCTCGAGCTCTCCGGCGTGCACCTGGTCGGTCACTCGATGGGCGGCGCGGTGGTCACCGCGGTGGCCGGCGATCCGGCGGCGGCCGGCCGGGTGCTGTCGCTGACGCTGGTCTCCCCGGCCGGTTTCGGTCCGGAGATCAATGCGGAGTACATCCGCGGGTTCGCCTCGGCCCAGACCCGGCGGGAGCTCAAGCCGCACCTGGTGCAGCTGTTCGCCGACCAGTCGCTCGTGCAGCGGCAACTGATCGACGACCTGCTCAAGTACAAGCGGATCGACGGGGTCGACGTGGCGCTGGCCACGCTCGCCGGGTCGCTGCTGGACGGCGACGGGTCCGGGGTCGACGTCACCGCCGCCCAGGCCTCGTTCGGCGGTCCCACCGTGGTGGTGTGGGGCGCGGAGGACCGGATCGTGCCGGCGTCCAACGCCGCCGCGCTGGACGGCCGGGCCACCGTGCAGGTGGTCGCGGGAGCCGGACACATGGCTCACATGGAGAAGCCGCACGAGGTCGTCTCGGCGATCCACTCGGCGATCCACGAGGCCACCGGCGGCGCCTGAGCGCACCGGGACCCACGGAACGACACCGGCCGGCCGGAGCGGGACGAGCATGACCCCGATCCGGCCGGCCGGTGGCGTCTCCGGGGCCGCTCCCGGCGGCCCGGACGTCGCTCCGTATTCTTCATCGGTGGACAACGCCGATCCGCACCGGCCGTTCGACCCGGCGGGGCCGCGGGCGTTCGCCGCCGCCCTGGCCCGGACGCTGCAGCAGGCCCGGTGCCGGCACCACCTCAGCCCGGCCGAGATCGCCGCCCGCACCGGCGGCGCGGTGTCGGAGTCCGCGCTCATCGAGTACGAGACCGGCGTGCAGGCCCCGGAGGTCGACGTGCTCTGGGTGCTGGCCCGCGCGCTGGGTGAACCCGTCCGGGCCCTCGCCGACGAGGCCGGCGACCGCCTGGACGCCGGCTCCGGATCCGGAGCCGACCGGCAGCTACCCTGAGCCGCGTGGCCGATGCCGAGGACGTGCGCACCATCGCCCTCGCCCTGCCCGACACGGTCGAGATTCCCAGCGACGGCTTCGACTTCCGGGTGGACAACCGCGGTTTCGTCTGGTCCTACCCCGAGGGCACCGGGCGCCACCGGCGCCTGCGCACCGACGTCGCCGTGCTGTTCGTCGGCGACGAGGCCGAGAAGCAGGCCCTGTTGCGCGGCGAGCCGGACCTGTTCTTCACCACCGGCGCCTACGAGCCCTTCGCCCTGGTCCTGCTGCGGCTGGACCGGGTGGACGTGCCCCGGCTGCGCGAACTGATCACCGACGCCTGGGACATGCGGCGCCGGCCGGCGTGACCAGCGCCGCGCGGCGCGGCCGGGAATCGCGGCTCAGAACGTGCCCACCGAGTGCGGAACCAGTTCGCGGGCCAGTACCCCCGGCTCCTGCATGTAGCCGGGAACGGTGACGCCGAACGTGTGCAGGATGGCCGGCGCCACCTCCAGGACCGACACGTCCCGCCGCCCGGCCGGACCCGGCGTCGGGTCCTGCGGGTCGTAGATGGCCAGCACCCCCTGGGGGACGTGGTAGGCCGTCGTGTCGGACCGCTCCTCGATCTCCACCGTCTCCAGACCCAGGGTCGCCGGGGCGTGGGGCTGCCCGGCGACGCACACCGCGTCCGGCCGGTCGTGCAGGTTCGGCTGGCCCCAGTCCATCGAGAAGAACCCGTCGGTCGACTGCCGGAACACCAGCGGCGCCCCGGCCACCGTGACCGTGCGCAGGGCCGCCTCGACGGCGGCCACGTACGCCGGCTCGATCCGTACGTTGCACTGCGGGTTCATCGCCGGCCGCCGGGTCCACCCGGTCTCCGGGACGCCGGCGATCCCGGCCAGGAACAGACCGGGATCCTGCAGGTACAGCTGGGTCTCCAGCGACTGCGCCATCGTCGGGCCCTGACCCATGCTCGAGGCGATCCACAGCTCGTAGTCGGGATTGTCGTCGGCGAACGCGGCCAGCCGGGCGATCATCCGGTCGGCGCGACCCATCGCCCAGGGCACCTCGGCGCGGTACCGCTGCATCCAGTCGTCGCTCAGGCCGATCTCGTCGTAGTCGCCGGGATGGCCGGCCGCCCAGTAGCGGTGCATCGCCGAGGCGACGTGGTTGGTGAAGAAGGTGCTGAACGCCGGCCGGGTGTCGGCCAGCGCCTTGGCGTACACGTCGAACGCGACCATCGCCTGCATCGACCGGCGGCGGGTGCTGAGCCAGGGGCGCCGCCGCTCGGCCGCCAGCTGGCCGGCCAGGGCGGCGTAGGTGCCGGCCCGGACGCCGATCCGGTGGCTCGTGCGCAGGAACTTCAGGGCGGCGTCCCGCGGGACGGCCGTGTCCACGTTCCGGGCCGACGCGCGGACCATCATCAGCTGGAACTCCTGGAACGGGACCAGGTCCGCCGGGTGCGCGGTCGATTCGGTGGCGAACGGGTCCGGCAGGTAGAAGGCGTACCCGTCCAGGTCCGGCGGCGTCGGGAAGCTGTGCAGGCTGCCGCACACCCCGACCGAGACCCCGGCGCCCCGCAGCATGCGCCAGACCGGCGGGAACGAGGTGTCCGCCTCCGTGCGATCCTGGCCGAACGCGCTGATCATGTGCTGCTCGTCGTTCACGCCGCGGTGCAGCGTCGGCCAGGTGGTCCACGGCGACAGGTGGCCGCGATCCGCGGCGATCGAGGTGTAGCAACGGCTCCGGGGCAGCAGGCGGGCCAGCGCGGAGTTCGGATGATCGGCGACGAACTCGTCGACGATCCGCCACGGCACCTCGTTGAGCTCGAACAGCATGATCCGACGGGTCATGGGCCGAACGTACGCCGGGTTCCTGCCGTGATCCGGGATTTCGCTGCGTGGCGAAGGCACATCCCGGGCGCCCGGCGAGCCGGGCCAGAATGGGACGGCCCCGACCGGCGGGGCTCTCGATCGGGAAGGGGCGAGATCGTGCACGGTTCCGCCACGGGCGCCAGGAATTCGGACGGGACGGGCGGCGGCCCCGGCCGGCCGGCCGACCGCGCCCCCCGGCCGCCATCGCCGGGGACGCTGCGGGTGGGTGCGGCCAAGGTGCCGGTCGGTCCCCCGGCCGGCCAAGAGCTGCCGCCACCCTTCGCCGGCGTCGACGCGCCGATCTTCGTGCGGGCCGTGGTGGTCGACGACGGGACCTCGCGCGCGGCCCTGGTGTCCGCGGACATCCTCGGCCTGACCGGCGATGTCGCCGCCATGATCGCCGACCGCGTCGCGACCGACCACGGCATCCCGGCCGAGCGGCTGGTGCTGGCGGCGACCCACACCCACAGCGTGCCCCGGGAACTGGGTCCCGGCCTGGTTGATCCGATCGTCGACGCCGTCGGGCGCGCCGTCGCCGCGCTGGTCCCGGCGACCCTGGCGGTCGGCCTCGGTGAATGCCACATCAACGTCAATCGAACCCTTTTCGACACCGGCATCGGCCAGTGGCGGGAGGGCCGCAAAGACCAGGGGCCGTCGGACAAGAGCCTGGCCGTGCTGGTCTTCCGCGCGCTGGACGGGGCCCCGCTGGCCGTCTGGTACCAGTACGCGGTGCACGCCGTGGTGACCGGCCTGCGCGACCACCTCAACCCCGACATCCCGGGCGTTGCCTGCGCCCACGTGGAGGCGGCGCTCGGCCCTGACGTGGTCGCGCTCTTCAGCATGGGCTGCGCCGGCGACCAGAACCCGATCGTCTACCGGCACACGGTCGAACTGCGGGCCCGACGCGTCGCCGAGCACGCCGCGCGGGGCATCGACATCGCCAACGACATGCCGCCCGGCGGCGCCGGTCTGGATCGGGACGACCCGGTCGTGGCCCGGTTGCTGGCCGGGCAGCAGCAGGTGGCGGACGCGCTCGGGCTGGTGCTGGCCGAGGAGGTGCTGTCGATCGTCGCCGAGCGCTGCGACCGGCCGCGCACCGCCGTCGGCATCGCCGGCGCGCAGCGGGTCGTCGAGCTGCCCGGGCGCCGCCGCACCGACGCCGGCCGGGCCGGCCGGCCGGGCGAGTACGTCGACGCCGAACCGCAGCCGCTGCTCGTCGGCGTGCTGCGGCTCGGCGACGTCGTGCTGGGCAGCGTCGACGCCGAACTGTTCACCGAGATCGGGCAACGATTCCGGCGCGAGTCGCCGGCCCGCTACAGCCTGCTGTCGACCCTGACCAACGGGTGGGCGACGACCGGGTACGTGGCCAGCGACACCGCGGGCGGGTTCCACACCTTCGAGGTGCTGGCCAGCCGCCTGCAGCCGGGTCGGGCGGAGGGAGCCATCGTGCGGACGCTGCTCGACCTGGCCCGGCAGACCGCCTGAGGCCCGGGCGATCCGGCCGCAGCCTGCGCCGGGCGATCCGGCCGGCGCGGGCTACGGCGCCCCGTGCAGGATCGTCCGGCCGTCCGCCAGCCGGATCTCGAACGCCGAGATCTGCTCCCGCGGAAGGGCCGTCGCCACCGGGATCCGCGCGGTGACGCCGGGGACGCCGCTCCACGACCCGGCCGACGACTCGTGGCCGGCGAGATCGACGACGGCCAGGTCGTAGGGCACCGCGTCGTTCATGTCCGCCGCATAGGAGCAGACCACGGTGATCGACGTGCCCCAGCGCCGGTCGACCAGCTCCAGGGTCGCGGTCATCGGACCGGGCGCCACCTGGTCCAGCGGCACCGTCTCGTCCGGCCCCGGGCTCGGCGCGGTGGCCCCGGGGGCCGGCGCTCCCGGGACCCCGGAGCCGGCCGACGGGTCCACCGACGCCGAGCCGGTGCCGCTCGGGCCCGGTCCCGCCTCCCCGGATCCGGGGGCGGGCCGGACGGCCGCGCCGATCGCGACGACCAGCAACGCGACCGCCGCCGCGGCCAGAGAGCCGACCAGCCACCGGCGCCGCCGCCGGGCCCGCGTCACGCGGCCCAGGACGGCCGGCAGCACCGACGGCGGCACCGGCTCCGCCGGCCCGGCCAGCACGTCGGCGGAGGTGAGGGCGAGCAGCCCGGGCAGGCCGGCGAGGCTGCGGACCGACGCCTGGCAGGCGGCGCACTCGCGCAGATGGTCCTCGTACGCGTGCCGGTCGGCGGGCGGCAGCGCCCCGAGCACGTAGGCGGCGTCGTCCCGGCAGAGCTGCCGATCGCCCGCCCCGCCCGGTCCACCGGGTTCGGTCGGGGTCACGTCACCACCCCCATCTCCTCCAGCGCCAGCCGCAGGGCGTGCAGCGCGTAGTGCAGCCGGGACTTGACGGTGCCCACCGGGACCCCGAGGCGGGCCGCGGCCTGCGCGGCGGTGCAGCCGCGGAAGTAGCACTCGAGCAGCACGGCGCCGTGGTCGTGGCTGAGCCGGCGCATCGCCTCGGCCACCACCATCGCCTGCAGGGCCCGGTCGGTCGCGTCCGGCTCCACCGGCTCGGGAGCCGACTCGCTCGACGACGTCGGTCGCCGGCGATCCGCCCGCCAGCCGTCGACGACGATGTTCCGGGCGACGGTGAACAGCCAGCCCCGCGCGGAGGACTCCTGCTGCGACAGCACGGACGGGCGCCGCCAGGCCCGGAACAGCGTCTCCTGCACCACGTCCTCGGCCCGCCCGCGGTCACCGTTGGTCAGGTGCAGCACGAAGCTCCACAGGGCGGCCGCATGCTCGTCGTGCAGCGCCCGCAGCAGGGCGGCGTCGTCCGGCTCGGCGACGGGCGGCTCGGCCGGCCCGATCGGCCGGGCCGGGCGTGAGCTCCCGACCGGCGGCGACGCCGCGCGCGCGGCCGCGCCGACCGCGCCAACCGCGCCGGCCGAGGCGACCGAGCCGGCCGCGCCGGCCGCCGATGGGTCGGCCCGCCGAT
>NZ_JBMDXT010000411.1:0-4983 GCF_048594475.1 Nakamurella sp.
CTGGTCGAACAACCTGACCGACGCGCTGGACACCGCGCACCGGATCGAATCCGGCTGGGTGCAGGTCAACCAGGGCGGCGCGCAGATGATCGGCCAGTCCTACGGCGGGTACAAGGCCAGCGGCATCGGCCGCGAGTTCTCCATCGAGGGCGCGCTCGAGTCCTTCACCCAGATCAAGCAGATCAACGTCAAGCTCGGCTGACCCAACCACCTCACCCCCACCCCACCCTTGCCCCCCACCCCCACCCTCACCCCCCCCCTTGGAGTTGATCATGGTAAGAAGGCCGGAATCCGGACCGGAGAACGGCCTTCTTCCCATGATCAACTGGAATTGGAGCGCACCGTGAACGGCGGTCCTCTGTCCGACATCGTCGTCGTCGACCTGACCCGGGCGCTGGCCGGGCCGCACGCGGCGATGATGCTGGCCGACCTCGGCGCCCGGGTGATCAAGGTGGAGACCCCGGGCGGCGGGGACGACACCCGGGGCTGGGGGCCGCCGTTCGTCGCCCGCCCGGACCCGGCCGGGGAGGACGGACTGACCACCGACATCGCCCCGGCCGACGGCATCTCCACCTACTTCCTGTCCTGCAACCGGAACAAGGAGTCGATCACCCTCGACCTGAAGAGCCCGGCCGGCCGGGACACACTGACCGAACTGGTCCGCCGGGCCGACGTGCTCCTGGAGAACTTCCGTCCCGGGGTCCTGGACCGCCTGGGCTTCCCGCTGGACCGGCTGACCGAACTCAACCCCGGCCTGGTCGTGCTGTCGATCTCCGGCTTCGGGCACGACGGCCCGCAGGGCGGCCGCGCCGGCTACGACCAGATCGCCCAGGGCGAAGGCGGTCTCATGTCGATGACCGGCCCGGACCCGCAGACCCCGACCAAGGTCGGCGTGCCCATCGCCGACCTGCTGGCCGGCATGTACGGCGCGTTCGGCGTGGTCGCCAAACTCACCGAACGGGCCCGCACCGGGCTCGGCGGCCTGGTCCGCACCTCACTGCTGGCCGGGATGGTCGGCGTGCACGCGTTCCAGGGCACCCGGTGGACCGTCGCCGGCCAGGTGCCCGCGGCCGAAGGACCGCACCACCCCTCCATCTGCCCGTACGGCCTGTTCCACTCCGCCGACGGCACCGTGCAGATCGCGGTCGGCTCGGAAGGACTCTGGCAGAAGTTCGCGCCCGCGTTCGGCCTCCCGGTGGACGCGCCCGGCTTCGCCACCAACGCCGACCGGGTCGGCAACGGGCCCGCCGTCCGAGCGGCCGTCGACGCCGCGTTCGCGGAATACCCGACGGCCGACCTGCTCGCCGAACTCGCCCGGGTCGGCGTCCCCAGCGGCGAGGTCAAGAACCTGCAGCAGGTCTACCAGTGGGACCAGACCCGCTCGCAGGGTCTGCTGATCGACGTGCAACACCCGGTACTCGGGCCACTGCAACTGCCCGGGCCGCCGCTGCGGTTCTTCGACGGCACCGGCGCCGAGTGGCACCGGGAGCACACCGCTCCCCCGCTGCTGGGCCAGCACAACGACAGCGTGCAGGCCTGGCTGACCGGCTCCGACGGGCCGATCGACGGCACCGCCTGAGCCCGCAGCCCCTGGTTCGCTGATCAAAGCCGCGTCCACCTGCCTGGCAGGCGCATTCCGGCCCGGCTTTGATCAGCGAAGGTCGGCGTCGCTGGACGGTTCGCTGATCAAAGCCGGGCCGACGGGGCAGGTATCCGCATTCCCGCGCGGGATTGATCCGCGAACCGCGGGGGAAAGCCGCTTCGGCCGCCCGGCCGGCTAGGAGCTGCGCGCGGTGGCGGGTAGGCTGGCAGGGTTGCCTCGGCGAGGGCGACCCGGTGCTGCGCGCGAGCGCCATCCGGGTGGGCCGTAATCGACGCGGTGGGTGAGACTCCCGCGCGTCGCTGCGCGGTCCGACGTCCCCGCCGCGGCGTAGCGATCCGATCCACCTGAGCAAGGAGTACCGAAGTGTCCGAGGTTCGCCTCATCGCCGAGTCCCGCACCGAGTTCGGCAAGGGGTTCGCCCGCCGCATCCGCCGCGCCGGCAAGGTGCCCGCCGTGCTCTACGGCCACGGCACCGACCCCCGCCACCTGTCGCTGGACGCGCGGGAGTTCGCCCACGCCCTCAAGGGCGGCGCGAACACCGTGCTGACCCTGCAGCTGGACGGCGGCGAGGAGCTGGCCCTGCCCAAGTCGGTCGTCCGGCACCCGCTGCGCGACTACTTCGAGCACGTCGACCTGCTGCTGGTCCGGCGGGGCGAGAAGGTCACCGTCGACATCCCGGTCGTGCTCGAGGGCGAGGCGGCCTCCGGCACCCTCGTGCTCAACGACCTGACCTCGCTGTCCGTCGAGGTCGAGGCGATGAGCATCCCCGAGGCGCTGACGGTCGACCTCACCGATGCCGAGGCCGGCTTCCAGGTCCTGGCCGGCGACGTGACCCTGCCGGCCGGTGCCAGCCTGGTCACCGACGCCGAGGCGCTGGTCGTCTCCGTCCAGAACGCGCCGACCGCCGAGGAGCTGGATGCCGAGACCGAGGCCGCCGAGGCCGAGGCCGGCGTGGTGCGGGACGAGCCGCAGGACGAGTCCGAGGCCTGATCGAGGCGCTCACCGTGACCAGCACCGCGCCTTTCCTGGTGGTCGGCCTGGGCAACCCGGGCAAGCAGTACGCCGGCAACCGGCACAACGTGGGCGCGATGGTCGCCGACGTGCTGGCCGGCCGGCTCGGCTCGGGATTCAAGTCGCACAAGGCGGGCGCCGACATCGTCGAAGGACGGTTCGGCGCCCGTCGTGTCGTCGTGGCCAAGCCCCGGTCGTACATGAATCTCTCCGGCGGGGCGACATCCGCCCTGGCCAAGTTCTTCTCCGTTCCGGCCGCGCAGGTGATCGCCGTTCACGACGAGCTGGACCTGCCGGCCGCGACCGTCCGGGTCAAGCAGGGCGGTGGCGAGGGCGGCCACAACGGGCTGCGGTCCATCTCCGCCAGCCTGGGCACGAAGGACTACCTGCGGGTGCGGGTCGGGATCGGCCGTCCGCCGGGCCGGATGGACCCCGCCGATTACGTGCTGCGCGACTTCTCGGCCGCCGAGCGCAAGGACCTGCCGATCGATCTGGAGAACGCCGCGGACGCCGTGGAACTGCTGATCGAGCAGGGCCTGGAAGCGACCCAGAACCGGTTGCACGCCCCCTGACCACGGTCCGGGCCCGGGACCGACAGGCCCCGGCCCCGGCCCTGGCGCTCAGCGGGGCAGCGGCACCTGCTCCGACGAACCGGGCTGCACGGGCAGCGCCGGCTCCGGGGCGACGATCAGCCGGGCGGCGGCCGCCCGGCGCAGCTTGCCCGACGGCGTCTTGGGCAGGCTGCCCACCGGCAGCACCGCCACCGCGGCCGGCCGGACGCCGATCTCCGCCGTCACCGCCGACCGCACCTCGTGCTCGATCCGGCCGGCCTCGGCCGGATCCTTGGCCGCCCGGGCCTCCACGGCCACCGCGAAGGACTCTCGGCCGCCCGGGGTGCGCCAGCGGACCGCCACCGCGTTGCCCGCCCGCACCCCCGCCACCGAGTGGGCGACCCGTTCGATGTCCGTCGGGTAGATGTTCCGGCCGCCCATGATGATGACGTCCTTCACCCGGCCGCAGACCACCACCTCGCCGTCCACCAGGTAACCCAGATCGCCGGTGTCGAGCCATCCCTCGGCATCCCGGGTGGCCACCGGACCATCCACCGTCAGGTACTGCGCCGTCACGCACTCGCCCCGCAGGTGCAGCACGCCGACCTCGCGCTCGCCCAGCCACTGCCCGTGCTCGCCGCGCACCCGGACCTCGATGCCGGCCAGCGGCGGTCCGAGCACCGGGAAGGAGCGGCCCTGGTCGACGGACACCGCCTTGCGGTCGTTCTCCAGGGCGGCGGTGTCGACGGTGTCCACCTTCAGCGGGGTGCCCCACGGATGGAACGACACCGCCAGCGACGCCTCCGCCATGCCGTAGGCGCAGACGACCGCCGTCTCCGGCAGGCCGAACGGGGCACCGGCGGCCAGGAAGCCGCGCACCGCGGCCACGTCGATCGGCTCGGCCCCGTTCAGCGCGAACCGCAGGCTGCTCAGGTCCAGCTCACCCGGCGCGACCCGGGCCAGCACCCGCGCGGTCAACGCGAACGCGAAATTCGGTGCGGCGGTGATGGTTCCGCGGTACTTGCTGATCAGCTGCGGCCAGATCAGCGGCGAAGCCAGGAAATCGGTGGGGGTCACGGTGACCAGCTCGATCCCCCGGCACATCGGCAGGGTCAGGAACCCGACCATCCCCATGTCGTGGAACAGCGGCAACCAGGAGACCATGACCTCGCCCGGCCGGATGTCCGCGGCGGCGCACATCGACTCGATGTTGGCCCAGAGGTTCCGGTGGGTGATACGGACCGCCTTGGGGGTCGCGGTCGACCCGGAGGTCAGCTGCAGCAGCGCCGGCCGGTCCTCGTCGATCTCCACCTCCGGGGCCGGCCCGCCGGGCTCGGCGACCAGCTGCGCGACGGTGAAGGCCTGCACCCCGGTACCGGCCAGCAGCTCCACGAACTCGGTGAACGGTTCGCCCAGCACCGCCGCCTTCGCGCCCACCAGGGACAGCACCGCGGCGGTGTCCTGGGCGTAGGTGGCCAGGTTGGTGCGGGCGGTCGGCTGATGCAGCATCGTCACCGACGCCCCGGCCAGCCAGGCGGCCTGGGCCACCGGAGCCACCTCGGCCGGCTGGGCGGCCAGCACGGCCACCGCGTCCCCGGGGCCGACCCCGGCGGCGGCCAGCACCCGCGCGCCCGCGCAGGCCTTGGCGTGGACCTGGGCCCACGTGGTGCGGATGGGCTCCCGGGGTTCGCCCGTGGTCATGCCGGTGGTGCCCTGCGCGGCCGTGCACAGGGCGTCGATGAACGCGCTCATGGCACCCACGGTAGGGGGCCCGGCCGCGGGCCCCGCGGGGCCCGGGCCCCCCGGCCGGGCCCCCGG
>NZ_JBMDXT010000412.1:0-11676 GCF_048594475.1 Nakamurella sp.
GCGGCAACCGTCCTCATTCCCAGGGATGAGGACGGTTGCCGCACACGCGTCCGGGGGTGCCGCCGGGGCTCATCGCCCCGCCGCCAGCCCGACGACGGCGCGCGGATCGGCCGCCCCGGTCAGCCGGCCGCCCGGCGACCGCACGATGGCGTGCGCGTGCCCGACGAGGTCGGCGTCCGCCCGGACCGTGTGTCCACGGCGCCGCAGCCCCGCCGCCCAGCCGTCCGGAGCGCCGCGCTCGAGCGACACCAGGTCCTCGTCCGGGTCGCCGGACCAGGTGTCGAAGCCGCCGGTGCCCAGGGACCAGCGGGGCGCGCCGACGGCCCGGCCGGGGCTCTGCCCGGCCGCCAGCAGGCGGGCGAGCAGCTGCAGCACGATCTGCGGCTGGCTGTCCCCGCCCATCGTGCCCAGGACCGCCCGCAGGGCCCCGTCCGGGCCGGTGACCAGGGCGGGGGCGAGCGTGTGCGGCGGGCGCCGGCCCGGCCCGTACTCGGCCGGGTGGCCCGGCTCGAGCGAGAAACCCAGCCCCCGGTTCTGCAGGAAGACACCGGTGCCCGGCACGACCAGGTGCGCCCCCCAGCCGGCCGCGTTGGAGTTGATCAGCGAGACGCCCAGGCCGTCCGCGTCGACCGAACACAGGTAGGTGGTGCCGCCCGCCGCGGCCGGTGCCTGCGGCGCGGTCCGCCGGTCGACCTCGATCGCCGATCGGTAGCCCGCGAGCCGCGCGGGATCGGCCAGGGCCTCGCCGTCCGCGTGCTCGTGCAGGACGGCCGGCCGGTCGTGCCCCGCCCACCGGGCCGCCTCGACGAGCAGGTGCGGCCAGGCCGGATCGTCCGGGTCGTCGGGCAGCGGCAGGCCGTCGGCGATCCACGCGGCGGCCGGGACCAGGTACCCCTGGGACGGCGGCGGCGCCGTCCAGATCGTGTGGTCCCAGGCCGGACGGCCGATCGGCCGGGCCCACCGGGCGTGCGGGCGGACGAGATCGTCCGGGCTGAACAGGCCGTCGCCCAGCGCCACCAGCCCCTCGCCGAAGGCCCCGGCGTAGAAGCCGTCGCGGCCGCCGTCCACGATCGCCGCCAGGGTCCGGCCGACGAGCGGCCGGGTGACCCGGTCGCCGGGGCGCAGCCCGCCCGGTCGGTGGTAGTCGTCGGCGCCGGCCAGGCCCGCGATGCGCGAGGTGGCCGCGGCCATCGGCGCCGACGCCGCGAACCCGTCGGTGGCGAAGCGTTGGGCCGGTGCGAGCAGGTCGGCCAGCGGCAGCCGGCCGTACCGCTCGTGCAGGGCCAGCCACCCGTCGACGCAGCCGGGCACCGTGACGGTCCGGATGTCGCCGCGGCGCGGCAGCCGGTCATGGCCCTGGGCCCGGAGCTGCTGCGGATCGGTTCCCGAACCGGCGGCGCCGACGGCGACGAGGGCGTCCGGGGTGCCGCCGCCGTTGGCGGGGTGCACCAGCGCGAACAGGTCGCCGCCGAGCCCGCACAGGTGCTGGGCGGTGACGGCCAGCACCGCGTTGGTGGCGATCGCCGCGTCCGCCGCGCTGCCGCCGGCGGCCAGCGCGTCGACCCCGGCCGCCGTCGCGCGCGCGTCGACCGAACTGACCATGCCCCGGTCGCCGCTGACCGTCCCGTCCGTCTGCATCCCCCGACCGTAATCAACCGTCCTGCTCTAGAGTTGGCCGATCCTGCTAGGCCACCATCGAGCACGGGAGGGGTGGCCTGGGTGAATGCGGCGACGGAGGAGCCGGATTCTTCAGGACACCCCTAGTGTCCTGCGCCTGAAATACGCAACATAATAGTAGTATTGGGTCCATGGCGCGGGCTGGACGACCAAAGGCGTTGCTAGAGATCACATCTGATGAGCGGGAGCAGTTGGTCCGGTGGACGCGTCGGGCGACGTCGGCTCAGGCGTTGGCGTTGCGGTCCCGGATCGTGCTGGCCTGCGCCGAGGGCCTGACGAACAAAGAGGTCGCGGCTCGGGAACGGGTGGCCCAGCAGACCGTCGGCAAGTGGCGGCAGCGGTTCGTCGACCTGCGGTTGGACGGGCTGTCGGACGATCCACGGCCGGGTCGTCCCGCGTCGATCACCGCGGACCAGGTGGAGCGGGTCGTGGTGGACACGTTGGAATCCGCACCGCAGAACGCGACGCATTGGTCACGGCGGAAGATGGCCGCGAAGGCCGGCGTCTCGGCATCCACGGTCGGTCGGATCTGGAAGGCGTTCGAACTCAAGCCGCACCGGGTGGACGGGTTCAAGTTGTCGTCCGACCCGCTGTTCGTGGACAAGGTCTACGACATCGTCGGCCTGTACCTTCAGCCGCCCGAGTCCGCGGTCGTGCTGTGCGTGGACGAGAAATCCCAGGTCCAGGCCCTGGCCAGGTCACAACCGGCGTTCCCGATGATGCCCGGGATGCCCGAGAAGCGCACCCACGACTACGTCCGGCACGGCACCACCAGCCTGTTCGCCGCGTTCGACACCAGCGACGGCACGGTGATCTCCAGCCTGCACCGGCGACACCGGGCCGTCGAGTTCCGCAAGTTCCTGATCAAGATCGACCACCAGGTGCCCGACCACCTGGACGTGCACCTGGTCTGCGACAACTACGGCACCCACAAGTCGCCGGCGATCAAGACCTGGCTGGCCCACCACCCCCGGTTCCACATCCACTTCACCCCGACCTACAGCTCGTGGATCAACCAAGTCGAACGATGGTTCGCCTACCTGACCCAGGACCTGCGCCAACGCGGCGACCACCGCTCTGTGCAAGCGCTGGAACACGAGATCCGCGGTTGGGTCACCGCCTGGAACGAAGATCCCCAACCATTCATCTGGACCAAGACCGCCGAAGACATCCTCAAATCACTCGGACGACTTCTACAACGAATTAACGGCGCAGGACACTAGCCCCTCCCGCTCCGCGCGGAGGTGGACGGGTCGGCCCGTCGGGTCGGTGGGTCGGGCGGGCGGTCAGGTCGGCGTGTTGTACTGCATGAGGGCGAAATGCCCTCGATCGGCGCGGATCTCGGTGATCGCGCAGTTCCGGACGGCCGGCAGCAGGTCGCGGTAGCGGCCGAGCCGGAGCCCCAGCAGGGTGCACAGCGCCAGCCGGATCGCGGTCGAGTGGGCGACGACGAGCACCCGCCCGGCCGGGAACTCGGCGTCGATGTCGACCAGGGCGGCGACGAACCGCTGCGCGGCGGCGTGCGGGTCCTCGCCGCGGGGCAGGGGATGGGTCGCCGGGTCGGACGAGAAGGCGGCCAGCGCGTCCGGAAAGGCCTCGGCCATCTCGGCCGGGGTCAGACCTTCGGCCTTGCCGAAGTCCAACTCGCGCAGCCGTGGGTCGACCCGCAGCGGCCGGCCGACCGCGTCGGCGGCGGGCTGGGCGGTGGACCGGGCCCGGCTCAGGTCCGATGCGTACACCGCGTCGAGGCCGGCGCCGGCCGCCCAGTCCCCGAGGCGCCGGGCCTGGGCGATGCCCGCCTCGGTCAGACCGACGTCGGTGCTGCCGCAGTACCGGTTCTCCGCGTGCCAGACGGTCTCGCCGTGCCGGGCCAGGAACAGAGCGGTCATCGGGATCCTTCGGGGTGCGGGGCGAGTCCTCGCGGTCGGTCGCGGTCGGTCGCAGTCGGTCGCGGTCGGTCGCGGTCTGTCGTGCTGGCCGGCCTCGCCGGCCGGCCGTACTGGCGCGGCGGGGCCGCCCGTCACGATCCCGCACCGCCGGCTCGCGCGCGAGATGACCGGCGTCCCTCCCGGCCGCTACGCTTGCCGCGCGTCTCCGCTTTGGGCTCCCCGGCGGCCGGCGCAGGCCGCCGTGGCGCCATTGGTAGCGCACCCGACTTGTAATCGGGCGGTTAGGGGTTCAAGTCCCCTCGGCGGCTCACCTTCAGAGCGAGCGGACCCCGCCGTCAGCTGATGCAGCAGCAGAACGGGTGGCCGGCGGGATCGAGGAAGACCCGGAAGGTCGTGCCCGGCTGGTGGTCGGCCCGGGTCCCTCCGAGGTCCAGCACGGCCGCCTCGGCCGCGTCCAGGTCGTCGACCATCAGGTCCAGGTGCGACTGCTGGGGCACGTCCTGGGTCGGCCAGGCCGGCGGCCGGTAGTTCTCGACCCGCTGGAAGCACACGCACTGCCCGTAGTCCGCGCGAATCTCCGCCCAGTCCGGGTCGACGCTGATCTGCCAGTCGAGCAGGCCGCCGTAGAAGCGGGCCAGGCGACCAGGGTCCGGGCAGTCCAGGATGACGCTGGGGAAGCGGGCGACGGCCATCGCCCGAGGGTAGCCGCTGCCCACGCGCCCGGATGGGGCCTTGTCCATGGACCCAGGTCGCCAGCCGGCGTCGACCGGTCGGCCCACCGCGGGTCGTCCACCACCCCGGCCGCTCGGGGGACGGACACGAGGTGGCCTGTCCCGGAGCATTTCTCCTGTCGGTGCCCGCCACGTCCAGCGGGCCGAGGGAGGAGATCAGCCATGAAGCTCGTCGGGAAGATCCTGTGCACCACCGTTGTCGGCGCGGCCCTGTTCGGCGTGTCCGGGTTCACCGCGCTGGCCTCGGCCGACACCGTCCCCGCGGTCGCGGGTCGGGCCGTCGAGGCCCCTGGCGTCACCGACGGCGGGCCGGCGGACGGCACCGTCGTCACGCCCGTCGACCCCCGGCTGGCCCAGCGGGCCGCGGCCGGCGAGCTGACCACGGACCAGATGCGGATCGAGGCGACCCGCGGCTTCACCGTCACCAACCTGAGCGGGAACACGTTGCGGCTGACGGGATACAGCGGCCAGGCCGGATCGGACGAGCTGCCGACGCTCGGGTCGACGGTCCCGTCGGGCGGCACGATCCGGTTCGAGATCACCTGGCTGTGGGCCCAGACCCACGACGTCACCGCGACGTTCGACGTCGTCGATCCCGCGGGCCGGGACGCCGGCATGTACCAGCTCACGATGCGGGTGCACTCCCTGCCGTTCTGGACCGAACAGTCGTCCTGGGCGATGCACGGCTCGGCCGGCGCGGTGTGGGGTGAGGGCCAGGACCAGTACTACGGCGACCGGCAGGGGACGGTCATCGACCTGCCGGCGGGTCAGGGGCAGGCCCAGGCCGACGTGTTGAACCGGATCTGCACCGCCGGAAGGGCCACCTGCTCGTTCGCCCCGACCGGCCGGGACACCACGGCCTGGACCGGCCGCCAGCAGATCGGGCAGGCCTGGGGCAACGAGCGAAAGACGCCGTACACCAAGGAGTTCAGCGCGACCAAGAGTGTGGAGCTGACCCAGAACGTGGAGGTGGGGGCCTCGGCGAAGCTGACGATCGGGAAGATCTTCGAGGCGGCGGCCAACGCCAAGTACTCCACCGGCACGACGACGACCGAGACCTATTCGGACAAGACCACCCTGACCGTGGACCCCGGCACCATGACCTGGCCGGTCGGCGATTTCCCGGTCATCCGGGACACCGGCGACTTCACGGTGACCCTGGGGAACACGACGTGGATCCTGCGCGACGTGACCTTCACCCATCCCGACCCCTCGCGGCACGCGACGATCGTGTGGCGGGAGGCCCCGATCGGCAGCGAGCCGGTCGGCGCCGTGCAGCAGGTCGCGGACGCCGGTGACCGGATCGACACCGCGGCCGCCTCCTGAGCGGGGACGGCCGCCGCCGGACGGCCGGGACCCGGGCGATGCCCCGGCCCCGGCCGTCGGTCCGGTGATCCGGCGCCGGGGTCAGACGTCGGTGCCGAGCAGGTCGCCCAGGTGCTCGTCGATCTGCGGCATGTACGTGGGGGCCACCCCGAACAGCCCGAGATGGCCCAGGACGTCGTTGACCACCCGCAGCTCGCTGCCCTTGATCAGGTCCTGCTCGGCCCGGCAGTCCCGGACCGGGAAGAACATGTCCTCGTTGATCGGCATCACGAACGTCTTGGCGGTGATCCGGCCCAGCGCGGCGGCCAGATCGCCGCCGGTGTGCCGGGCGACGTCGCCGTGCTGCCACTTCCAGGCCATGGTCAGCAGGTCGTTGGGGTCCATCACGGTGAAGTAGGGCCGCAGGAACCCGTCCAGGAACGCCTCCTTGGTCTCGAACTCCAGCGCCCGCCAGACCTCCAGCTTCCAGAACTCGGTGGAGAAGCCCATCACGCCCCAGATGTCGGCGTGGCGGGTGAGCCCGGCGAGGACGTCGTCGTTGCTCGCGTACTCCCCGCCGGCGAAGCCCGGATCGCTGGTGATCGCGTCCACCAGCACCTTGGCGAACAGCTCGTCGTGCGGCGTGTTCTGCGCCGTGCCGGCGATCGGCGCCGCCCGGAGCACCTTGTCCGGGAAACGGACGGCCCACTCGTAGGTCTGCTGCGCGCCCATCGAGCCGCCCACCACCAGTTGCAGCCGTTCGATGCCGAAGTGCTCGCGCAACAGCCGTTCCTGGGCGACGACGTCGTCCCCGATCCGCACCTTCGGGAAGTTGGACATCGCGATGCCCTCGTTCGCGCCGTCGGCGTTGTGCGGGGACACCGACAGGCCGGACCCGATCTGGTCGATGCAGACGATGAAGTACTACTCGGGGTCGAGGGCGTGGCCGGGGCCGACGTAGACGTCCCGCCAGATCTGGTGGGTGCCCGAGTACCAGGTCGTGATCAGGACGGCGTTGTCCTTGGCCTCGGTCAGCTCGCCCCAGGTGGTGAACGCCAGCCGGCAGTCCGGGATGGAGCCGCCCTCCTCCAGGTCGAGCCGGCCGACGGAGACGATCTCGTACTCCCCATGGAACTCGGGGGTGTAGTAGGCGTTCTGGATCATGGCTCCTCCTTGGGCGCTGACCGAGCCGTGTGCCCTGGCACACGTGTGTCCAGCACTGTGCCGATGTGTCCGAGCCGGCGGACTGTCCCAAAACGAGACATCGGGCGGATTTGCCGGGCGGCGGATGATGGGACGCGAGCACGAGGAGGTGCGGCCATGGACCACGCCGTGGATCGGCGATTGCTGATCGCGACCGCGCGGGCCGATTTCCTGGAGGGCGCCGGGTCGGAGCTGCGGGGCGTGCCGGACCACATCGCCGCGTCCTGGCGCCGCAGCGCGTCCCGCGGGGTGCGCCCGGGCGAGGTCCGCTCCACCTACTACGACGACCTGGACCTGGGCTCGCGCCTCATGCACAGCGCCCGGCCGGTGCTCGAGCGGCTGGCCGGTCAGCTCGACGGCATCCCGATGTGCGTCGCGCTGACCGACAACCAGGCCCGGTTGCTCGCCCGGCGGGACACCAGCAGCTGGGTCGGGCGGCTGCTCGACCGGGTCAGTTTCGCCCAGGGCTTCGACTTCGCCGAAGGGCAGGTCGGCACCAACGGGGTGGGCACCGTCCTGGAGTTCGGCGAGTCGATGTACGTCGTCGGGGCCGAGCACTTCGTGGAGAACCTGCATGCGTTCGCCTGCGCCGGGGCCCCCATCCGGGACCCGTTCACCGGCCGGATCGAGGGCGTGCTGGACATCAGCTGCCTGGCCGATCACGCCACGCCGATCATGCACTCGCTGGTCCGCTCGTCGGCGGCCGAGATCGAGCGCAACCTGCTGATGGACCGGAACCAGGCCCAGCAGGCGCTGTTCGACGCCTACACCCGGGTCGACGCGCGCAGCCGTGACGCCGTGCTGGCCGTCGGCCCGCGGGTGGTGATGGCCAACCCGGTCATGCACGGCCTGGTCGACCACGGCGACCTGACCGCGCTGTGCGACCACGTGCGCTTCGTCGTCGGGCACCGCCCCACCGTCGACGATCGGCTGGAGCTGCCGTCGGGCCGCGCCGTGCGATTGCGCGGGTCGACCATCGCGGTCGGGGCCGAGATCGCCGGCATGGTCGCGGTGGTCTCGCTGCTCCACGAAGCCGGTGAGCCGCCCGCCCCGACCGCCCCGGCGGTCAGGCCGGCCGGGGGTGACCCGGCGGGCCCGGCCTCCCCGGCCCCGATCGGCGCGGCCGCGGGGCCGGGAATCGGATCCCACGGGACGGCCGGGACCCCGGGGACGGCCGGGGCCGGCGGATGCGCCGGAGCGGTCAGCACCAGCCCGGCCTGGCGGGCCGCCGCGACCACCGTCGAGCGGGGGCTGCGGGACGGCCGGCGGACCCTCGTCCTGGGCGAGCCGGGGTCGGGGCGCACCAGCCTGCTGATGGACCTGTTCGCGGGGATCCGTCCCGGCGGCCGGGTGGTCGTGCTGACCCCGGACGCGGTGCGGCAGGACCCGGCCGCGGCGGCCGCCCGGTTGCGGCTCCCCGGGCCGGATCTGCCGGTGCTCCGGGACGTGGACCGGCTGCCGCCCGCCGCCGTCCGGAGCCTGATCGATGCCCTCGCCGGCGCGCCGCCGGTCCCGGCACCGCTGGCGGCCACGGCCACGCCGGACTGGGCGACCGCCGACGAACCGCTGCTCGCCCTGTTCGACGCGTCCGCGACCGTGCCGCCGCTGCGGGCGCGCACCGGCGACCTGGGCGACCTGACCACCCGCCTGCTGGCCCGGATCGCCCCGCACCGCGACGTCCGGCTCAGCCCCGAGGTCATGCGGGTGCTGGCCCGACACGACTGGCCGGGCAACGTGTCGGAACTGGCCGACGCGCTGGCGGCGGCGCTGCACCGCCGGCCGGTCGGCCGCATCGAGGTCGGTGACCTGCCCGCGTCCTGCCAGAGCACGCCGCGGGCGGAGTTGCGCACCGTCGACCGGGTCGAACGGGACGCGATCGTCGGGGCTCTGCGCGACAGCGGCGGCAACCGGGTGGCCGCGGCGGCCGCGCTGGGCCTGGCCCGGTCGACCCTCTACCGCAAGATCCGGCAGTACGGCATCACCACATGAGGTGTCCGGTTGTGGGACACCACTGTGCCGTGGGACACACCCAGCATTGGTCTCGCTCATCAGGAGCCCGACACGAAGGGGTGCGAGGATGACCGAGACGGCAACGAGCGGAACGACGTCCGAGGCGACCGGCGGCGCGACCGTCGAACTGGACGCGGTGGTGCTGGGGGCCGGCGTGGCCGGCCTGTACCAGCTCCACCAGCTGCGCGAGGAAGGTTTGCGGGTCAAGGCTTTCGAGGCCGGCGACGATGTCGGCGGTACCTGGTACTGGAACCGGTACCCGGGTGCCCGGTTCGACAGCGAGGCCTACATCTACCAGTACCTGTTCTCCGAGGAGCTCTACAAGGACTGGAGCTGGAGCGAGAAGTTCCCCGGCCAGCCGGAGATCGAGCGCTGGCTGCACTATGTCGCCGACCGGCTCGACCTGCGCCGCGACATCCGTTTCTCCACGCGGATCGTCAGTGCCCACTTCGACGAGGATCGCGACCGGTGGACCGTCCGGACCGATCGGGGCGACGTGATCGACACGCAGTTCTTCGTCACCTGCGGTGGCATGCTGTCGGCCCCGATCACCCACCAGTTCCAGGGCCAGGACACCTTCGCCGGGCAGCTGGTCTACACCTCTTCGTACCCGGCCGACGGGCTCGACGTGGCCGGGAAGCGCGTCGGCGTGGTCGGTATCGGCGCCACCGGGATCCAGGTCATCCAGACGATCGCGCCGCAGGTCGGTCACCTGACCGTCTTCGCGCGCACCCCCCAGTACACCCTGCCGATGAAGAACCCGTCCTACGGGCCGGAGGAGCAGCGCTGGTACAAGGGACGTTTCGACGAGCTGAAGGCGACCGTCCCGCACACCTTCACCGGTTTCGAGTACGACTTCGAGCACGTCTGGGACGAGTGCACGCCGGAGCAGCGGACGGAGATCCTGGAGGAGATCTACCAGGACGGGTCGCTCAAGCTCTGGCTGGCCGGGTTCGGCGAGATGTTCTTCTCGGCCGAGGTCAGCGAGACGATCTCCGAGTTCGTGCGGACCAAGATGCGGGCGCGCCTGAAGGATCAGCGGCTGATCGACATCCTGGTGCCCGGACCCGACGACTACGGGTTCGGCACGCACCGGGTCCCGCTGGAGCGGGGCTACCTGGAGGTGTACCACCAGGACAACGTCGACCTCGTCGGCGTCCGGCAGAACCCGATCGTCCGGTTCCGGCCGGAGGGGATCGAGCTGGCCGATGGCACGGTCGTCGAGCTCGACGTCGTCATCCTGGCCACCGGTTTCGACGCCGGCACGGGCGCGCTGACCCGGATCGACATCCGGGGCCGGGACGGGCGTTCGCTGGCCGACGACTGGGGGCGGGAGATCCGCACCACCATGGGGCTGGCCAAGCACGGCTACCCCAACCTGCTCACCACCGCGGTCCCGCTGGCCCCGTCGGCGGCGCTGTGCAACATGACGACCTGCCTGCAGCAGCAGACCGAATGGATCACCCAGGCGATCCGGGACCTGCGGGCCGACGGCCTGTCCGTCATCGAGCCGACCGAGCAGGGCGAGGCGGCCTGGGTCGACCACCACGACGAGATCGCCAACGCCACGCTCGTGCCGCGAACCCATTCCTGGTACATGGGTTCCAACGTGCCGGGCAAGCCGCGCCGCCTACTGTCCTACATCGGCGGGGTGGGGGCCTACCGCAGCCGGTGCCTGGAGGAGGCCGAGGCCGGTTACCCGGCGTTCCACCGCAAATGAGGCGTACCGACCAGGTGCGGGATCTGTCGTCCAGACGAGAAGGGAGCAGCCGATGGCCGCAACGATGCGGGCACTGGTGATCAAGGAGATCGGCGCGGTCGAGGTGGTCGAGAAGCCCATCCCGGAGCCGGGCCCCGAGGAGGCGGTGGTCCGCACCACCGCCGCGCTGATCTGCACGTCCGACGTGCACACCGTCAAGGGTGCGCTGCCGGTGCCGTTCGGCCGCACGCTCGGGCACGAATCCGTCGGCGTGATCCACAGTCTCGGATCCGCCGTGACCGGATTCCAGGAGGGGCAACGGGTCGCGGTCAACGCGGTCACCCCCTGCTACCGCTGCAGCTACTGCCAGCGCGGGTTCACCAGCCAGTGCGGCGGGCCGCTCGGCGGGTACAAGTACACGGTCCAGACCGACGGCAACATGGCCGAGTACTTCGTGGTGCCGGCGGCGGCGGCCAACCTCGCCCCGATCCCGGACAACCTTCCCGACGAGTCGGCCGTCTACGCCTGCGACATGCTCTCCACCGGGTTCATGGGGGCCGAGCACGCCTACCTGCAGTTCGGTGACACGGTGGCGATCTTCGCGCAGGGCCCGGTGGGCCTGTCCGCGACCATCGGGGCCAACCTGATGGGGGCCGGCCGGATCTTCGCCGTCGAGTCGCGACCCGAACGGCAGGAGCTGGCCCGGCGCTTCGGCGCGGACGAGATCATCGACTTCAGCAACGGCGATCCGGTCCAGCAGATCCTGGACCTGACCGACGGGGCCGGGGTCGACGCCGCGATCGAGGCGTTCGGCTTCCCGCAGACGTTCGAGGCCTGCGTGCGGGTGACCAAGGCCGGCGGCCGGGTGTCCAACATCGGCTATCACGGCGAGAACCCCAACCCGCTGCAGCTGCCGCTGGACGCGTTCGGCCTGGGCATGAACGATAAGGCGATCCACACCGGCCTGTGCCCGGGCGGCAGCGAGCGGATGGAACGGATCTTCCGGCTGCTGCAGTCCGGCCGGGTCGACCCGACGCCGATGACCACCCACACCTTCGGTTTCGACGACGTGGAGAAGGCGTTCGCGCTCATGACGTCCAAGGAGGACAACATCATCAAGCCGCTCATCACCTTCTGAGCCGCGAGCAGCCCGCCCCACCCG
>NZ_JBMDXT010000413.1:0-13991 GCF_048594475.1 Nakamurella sp.
GATCAGCTATCACGACTCCTACCAGGTGCTGACGGTGCCGCAGCCGACCGCCGGCGGCTCCCCCGCCACCTACGTGCTGGTCCGGTGCGGCGCACCGACGCCCGAGCTGACCGGCGACCTGGCCGGCGCGACCGTCGTGACGACCCCGGTGACCTCGCTGTACTCGGCGTCCACCACCCACCTGCCGTTCCTGGTCGCCCTCGACCGGCTGGACGCGCTGACCGGGGTCGGCACCAAGGGCTTCGTCTCGGAGAAGCAGGTCCAGGACCGGGTCGCCGAACCGGGGGTCGTCGAGTTCTCGCCCTCCGGCACGGTCGACGCCGAGGCCGTCATCGCCGGCAAGCCCGAGGTGCTGGTCACCGCCGGCACCGACGACCCGGCGTTCGCGACCATCGGCGCGGCCGGCATCCCCGTCCTGGCCAACGCCGACTGGCTGGAGAACGATCCGCTCGGCCGGGCCGAGTACGTCAAGTACTTCGCCGCCCTCACCGGCACCGAGCAGCAGGCGGCGACCGAGTTCGCCACGGTCGAGCAGAGCTACCGGACGATCGCCGAATCGGCCGCGGCGGCCGACAAGGTGGCGGTCGTCCCCGGCCAGCCGTTCCAGGGCACCTGGTACGTGCCCGGCGGCGACTCCTACACCGCGCGCCTGATCGCCGACGCCGGCGGCACGACCGCCTGGGCCGACGACACGTCGACCGGCAGCATCGCCACCGACCTCGAGTCGGTCCTGGCCAAGGCCGGGACCGCGCCGGTGGCACTGGCCAGCACCACCTGGACGACCACGGCGCAGGCGCAGGCCGACGAACCGCGGCTGGCCGAGTTCACCGCCTATCAGACCGGCAACGCCTGGAACGCGGCCAAGGACGTCACCGCGGCCGGCGGCAACAACTTCTACGAGCTCGGCGTCGCCCGCCCCGACCTGGTGCTCGGCGACATGGTCGCGATCCTGCACCCGGACCTGGCTGCCGACCACGACTTCGCCTTCTACCTGCGGCTGGGCTGACGCGTGCGCGACCGGCCGGCCCTGGTGCTCGGCGCCCTGGCGGTGCTGACGCTGGTGACGGCCGTGCTCGCGGTGGGCGTCGGGTCGGTCCCGATCTCGCCGGGCACCACCCTGCGCTACTTCACCGGCGGCCAGGTCGATCCGACCGCGGCCGTGCTGCTGCAGCAGGTGCGGCTGCCCCGGGCGGTCACCGCGATGCTGGCCGGGATCGGCCTGGCCGTGGCCGGGCTGCTGATGCAGACGATCTTCGCCAACCCGCTGGCCGACCCGTACATCCTCGGGGTGTCCTCCGGAGCGAGCCTGGGGGTGGCGATCGCGGTGCTGGGCGGCGGCACCCTGGCCGGCGGGTTCGTCGCCGGGCTGGGCCTGACCGGCCGGGCCGGTGTGGTCACCGCCGCCGCGGCCGGGGCCCTGGCGGTCCTGCTGCTGGTGCTGCTGCTGAGCCGGTGGGTGCGCTCGGTGGTGGCTTTGCTGCTGATCGGCGTGATGATCGGCTCGGCCACCACCGCCCTGGTCGCGCTGCTGCTGGCCTTCTCCGCCCCCGACCGGATCCAGAAGTACGTGCTCTGGGGGCTCGGCTCGGTCGGCGGCACCACCTGGCCGGACCTGGCCTTCCTCGCCCCGGCCGTGCTGCTCGGGGTCGCATTGGCCGGCTGGGTCGCGCCCTCCCTCAACGCGATGCTGCTCGGCGAGCGGTACGCCGCCTCGATGGGGGTCGCGGTGGGTCGGATCCGCGTCGTCGGGATCGTCGCGACCGCGGTGATGGCCGGCGCGGTGACCGCGTTCTGCGGGCCGATCGCGTTCGTCGGGATCGCGGTGCCGCACCTCGCCCGGATGGCCGTCGGCCGGGCCGACCACCGGTGGCTGGTGCCGGCGTCCGCGCTGATGGGGGCGGTGGTGCTGCAACTGTGCGCGGTCATCGCGCAGCTGCCCGGGTCGGACGGCGTGCTGCCGCTGAACGTGGTGACGGCGGCGATCGGGGCGCCGGTGGTCATCGTGGCGCTGCTGCGCAGCCGGACCTGGGCGGCGGGGGCCTCATGACCGGCGCCGACATCGGGCGTGCGCCCGGGGCCGGGTCGCGCCGCCCGGCCGGCGCGGACCTCGTCGTGGACGGGCTCGCGGTGGGTTACCCGCGCCGGCGCGGCCGGGGCCGGTCCGACCGGGTGGTGCTGCGCGAGGTATCGGTCCGGGCGACGGCGGGGCGGCTGACGCTGCTGCTCGGACCCAACGGCGCCGGCAAGTCCACGCTGCTCCGATCGATCGCCGGCCTGCAGCATCCGCTGGCCGGACGGGTGACGCTCGGCGGCGAGACGCTGCCCGATCTCGATCCCCGGGACCGGGCGGCCCGCCTCGCGGTCGTGCTGACCGAACGCTTCGATCCCGGCCTGCTCCGCGGCCGGGACGTCGTCGAGCTCGGCCGGTTCCCCCACCGCACCCGGACCGGGTCGTTCACCGCCGCCGACCGCGCGGCGGTGGACGGCGCCCTGGCCGCGGTGCACGCCACCGACCTGGTCGACGTCCTGCTGGCCCAGATGTCGGACGGGCAGCGGCAACGGGTGATGATCGCCCGCGCGCTGGCCCAGGCCCCGCGTTTGCTCCTGCTGGACGAGCCGTCCGCGTTCCTGGACGCGCCCGCCCGGATCGAACTGCTGGCCGTGCTCCGCCGGATCGCCCGGGAACGCGACATCCCCGTCGTGGCCTCCACCCACGACGTCGAGGCCGCCGTCCAGCTCGGCCAGGACGCATGGCTGATCGGGCCGGCCGGTCAGGTCGGCAGCGGCCCCGTCCGCGAGCTCGCGCAGGGCGCGATCGGCCGGGCGTTCGACACCGCGGATGTCGTCTTCGACCCGGCGACCGGCCGGTTCGGGTTGCGCTGACCCGGCCGCCCCGGGCCGGGGACCGCGCGGATCCCGGCCCGCCCGGACGGCCGGACCCGGGTCACCACCGGACTCACCCCGCGGCTGACCACCCGAGTCACCATTCGGCTCACCACCGGGCTCACCACTCGACTCACCACTCGTCGACGGGTACGTACTGGGCGATCCGGTCCATCCGCCGCTGGGCCGCGGCGACCTCGCGCACGGCCTGGGCCAGCACGCTGCGATCGATCGGGGTCAGCGCGTCCAGGTTGAGCTGGTCCGATGGCTCGGTCCCCTCCCGCAGCTGCCGGAGCTGGTGGTGCAGGCGCAGCCGCTGCAGCGCCCGGAACGCCTCGATCAGCGTGTCGGCGCGGTCGGCCGGCACCATCTCCGAGCCGGCCGCCGAGCGCAGCCGATCCACCGTGGGCAACGCCGTCGATCCGGCGTTCAGCGCGGCCCAGCGGCCGATGTTCACGATCGGCAGGACGCCGTGGCCCTTGATGTCGAACGGCCCGGACCGCAGCCGGAGGGTGTCGCGCAGGGAGTGCAGGTGGGCCCGCCGGGACAGCATCTCCCGCAGCAGCAGGCGGTTGGTCCCGGGATGCCGGCGCAGGTCGCCGAAGACGCGGTTGACCGCCGACAGACCGGGGTCGCCGTGGATCGGCCGGCCGTCGACCATCAGCGACGTCATGATCGCGCCGTTGTCCTTCTCCGGCGCCTTCATCCAGTCGAGCGCGGCGGCCCGCCAGTCCTGGTTGGTCCGGGAGAACCGCGGGTTCTCGGGGTTGGTGCCGTGCCGGTCGCGGCGCAGCCCGGCCCCGTCCAGCAGGTCGTTGACCTCGGCGAACACGGCCCGGTAGGCGTCGGCCAGGTCCGGCCCGACGGAGTCGTCGAAGGCCACCGCGCAATCGATGTCCGAGGACAGCACGGCCTCGTGCCGGCCGTTGCTGCCCAGCGAGAGCCAGGTGAACGCGTCGGCGGACAGCTCCGGATGGCGCTCGAACACCAGCCCGATCGCCCGCCGGATGATCGTGTCGATGACGGCCGAGTGGACCTGGATGACCATGCCGGCGTCGAGCCCGCGGACGAGCAGGTCGCCGACCAGGGCGGGCAGCCGCCGCGCCCGCTGGCACAGCTCGTCGCCGGTCCCGGCCCGTCGGATCTGCTCGTGCAGGGAGACCCCCGCGGTGGTGGCCGACACCATGAAGTCGCGCGGCGCGACCACCCCGCTCAGCTCGCCGGCCGTGTCCACGACGAGGACGAACTCGGCGTCGCGATCCAGGAGCAGCAGCAGGGCCTGCGCCGAGGAGTCACCACGGGCGACCGTCGGCGGATCCGGGTCGGCCACCTCCTCGACGGGCACGTCGGGCAGCGCCCCGGTGGCCGTCAGCGAGCGGCGCAGCATCGCGTCGGTCACCATCGCGTACCCGCCGGACGCGCGCCGGACGGCGGCGTAGGGGATGTCCCGCGCCGCCATGGCGGCGGCCACGCGCGGCAGCCGATCGCCCGCCGACACGATCAACGGCTCGGTGACGATGAGGTCGTCGACCGCGCTGTAGGCGGTGAGCCGGGGGATCTGCCGGGTGATCGTGGGCACGCGCTCGACCAGGTAGCGGGCGCCGCCGAGGGGCGCGAAGGCGGCCGTCACCATCGACGCGGGGAGGGCGGCGACCTCCACCGGCGTGGCCGCGACGGCCAGCGGGCCGACGGGCCGTTGGGACAGCACCGAGGAGAACCCGATGACGCCGCCGGCGACCCGCTCCTCGTCCGGCCGGCCCACCGGGGCGTTGTCGGCCGGACCGATCCGGGTCCACAGGTCGACCCGGCCGCGGAGCACCAGCAGGACCTCCCGCTGGGGAGCGGAGAAGGCGTCGAAGACCACCTCGCCCGGCTCGTACCGGCCGAAGACGGCCCGCCCGGCCAACTCCGCCCGCCGGGCCCGGTCGAGCCGGGAGAACGGCGGATGGTGACTGAGGAGATCGGTGAGCTCGCTGGTGTCCAGGACCCGCAACTCCGTTCCGCTGCCGCAGTGACCGGCGACCGTACCCCGGCCGTGGACCGGCGCGATCGTACCGAGCGCCGGCCCGGCCGCGCTCGCCGACGGCGGTCGCTCGTGGTCCGGCGGCCCACCGGATGGAGATCGGAAAAATCACCGAAAATGGACGGCCGCGTCGTGACGGCCAAACGGGTGACAATTGAGGCCGGCCCGAAAACAATCAGTGACCGGTGTCGGCGGGCAACGTTGTCGGCACGGGCGGGCGGAAGCGGTCCCACGCCGTTACGGTCCGGTAAACCCTTGACGGGCAACGGTTCGCCGCGCCACCGAACCGGTTTCCGGTCTATCGTCCCAGGTGAGCATCGCCGCCCCGATCCGGCGACCGGCCCGTCCCGCGGCCGCCGGAACAATGTCCCGTCCCGCCATTTCTCCATTTCGGCCGCCCGTTCATCCAAATGTTACGGGTGGCGCCCGGGCAGGCCTTGTCCTGACCGACCAACCGGCCCATACTCATCGTCGCCTGCCTGACAGCCAGTCAGACAGGTAGTCATCTTGGCAGCCCGTCGGCACGCCGGAACCCGGCGTCAAGGGAGGTTCCCCCGTGACCCAGACCGAACCCCGCCCACCGTCCTCCTCGCTCGACGCCGAGAACGAGGGCTACAAGCAGAGCCTCAACCGCCGCCAGGTGCAGATGATCGCCATCGGCGGCGCGATCGGCACCGGCCTGTTCCTCGGGTCGGCGTCCCGCCTGCACAACACCGGGCCCGCCCTGCTGTTCAGCTACGCCTTCGTCGGCGTCATCGCGTTCTTCCTGATGCGCGCGCTGGGCGAGCTGGTGCTCCACCGCCCGACCTCGGGCGCCTTCGTCTCGTACATGCGCGAGTTCTACGGCGAGGCCGGCGCCTACGTCACCGGCTGGATGTACTGGCTGAACTGGGCGCTCACCGGCATCGCCGAGCTCTCGGCGGTCGGCCTGTACGTGCAGTTCTGGTTCCCGACGATGCCGGCCTGGGCCACCGTGCTGATCGCCCTGGCCGTCGTGCTGGTGATCAACCTGCTGTCGGCCAAGGCGTTCGGCGAGTTCGAGTTCTGGGCCTCGGTGCTCAAGGTGCTCGCGATCGTCGTGTTCCTCGCGGTCGGCACGATCGTCGTCGTGTTCGCCTTCAACATCGGCGACCACACCGCCGGCTTCAGCAACCTGTGGAGCAATCCGGGCGGCTTCTGGCCGACCGAGAGTCCGTACATGTGGTACGGCCCGATCCTGGTGATGTCCGGCGTGGTGTTCGCCTACGCCGCGATCGAGATGGTCGGTGTGGCCGCCGGCGAGATGGAGGACTCCCGGCGCGAGGTGCCCAAGGCGGTCAACGCGGTCATCTTCCGGATCGGCATCTTCTACTGCGGCTCGATCCTGCTGCTCGTCTGCATGCTCCCCACCAGCGAGTACACCGCCGGGACCAGCCCCTTCGTCACCGTGTTCGAGCAGCTGGGCATGCCCTGGATGAGCGCGCTGATCCAGGCGATCCTGATCGTCGCCGCGATGTCCAGCCTGAACTCCGGGCTCTACTCCACCGGCCGGGTGCTGCGCAGCCTGGGCACCTCCAAGCAGGCCCCGAAGTTCACACTCAAGATGAGCAAGTCGGGCGTCCCCTGGGCGGGCATCGTCGCGACGTCGGTGATCTACGTCTTCGGCGCGGTGCTCAACGCCATCGCCCCGGACGCGTTCGAGATCGCCCTGGAGGCGGCCGCGATCGGCGTGGTCTTCACCTGGGGCACGATCTTCGCCTGCCAGCTGCGCCTGCGCCGGCTCAGCGACCGGGGGGTGATCCCGGCCAGCTCGTTCCCGATGCCGGGCTCGCCCTGGACCAGCATCATCGGCCTGGTCTTCCTCGCCCTGGTGATCGTCGGCCTGGCCGTGTCCGGCTGGCAGAGCTCGCCCTACTTCTGGCACAAGACGGCGTTCGTGGTCGTCGTCATCGGCATCCCGGTCATCGCCCTGATGCTGTGGGCCGGGTGGCTGATCGTGCGGCCCAAGGTCGCAGCGCACACCGGCGGCCGGATGGGCTCGGTGTGGACCGACGACGGCCCCCGCTACGGGGCCGAGGCGGTCGGCGAGCTCGACCCGGACGATCGCGCGGCGCACCGCGACGTGCCGCCGGACGAGGCCTACCGGGACATCAAGCCATGAGCACTCCACTGAGCACGGGAGCGAGGAAGCGAATGACCCACACCCTGCGGCGCACCGTCGCGCTGGCGCTGCTGGTGGGAATGACGGCGGTCGGCACCGTCGCCTGCGGGTCGAGCGGCTCGGTGCAGACCCCGTCGACCGTGTCCGGCGCGCCCGGCGGCAAGCTGACCATCGGCATCTCGTTCGACCAGCCCGGCCTGGGCTACCGCGACGGCGACACCTACTCGGGTTTCGACGTCATCACCGCGACCTACGTCGCCCAGGCCCTCGGCGTGCCGAAGGAGAACATCACCTGGCAGCGGGCCGACCCGGCCGACCGGGAGAAATTGCTCCAGGACGGCGACGTCGACCTGGTGTTCTCCACCTACTCGATCACCGACGAGCGCAAGCAGCAGGTGGACTTCGCCGGACCGTACTTCCTGGCCCACCAGGACCTGCTGGTCCGGCGCAACGAAACCGACATCACCGGCCCGGACACGTTGGGCGGCCGGGTCCTGTGCTCGGTGACCAACACGACGTCGTCGGCCTACGTGACGGCGAACTTCCTCGGCGAGATCCAGCTCGTCGAGAAGCCACGGTTCTCCGACTGCGTCGCCGCCCTGGCGGCCAGCGAGGTCGACGCGGTGACCACGGACGACGTCATCCTCGCCGGCTTCGCCGCCCAGCCGGAGTACAAGGGCAAGCTCAAGGTGGTCGGCAAGGGCTTCACCGACGAGTTCTACGGCGTCGGCGTGCCCAAGGGGGACACCGAGATGGTCGCCAAGGTCAACGACGCGCTCAAGCAGTACATCGCGGACGGATCCTGGAAGGCGGCGCTGGACCAGACGGTCGGCCCGTCGGGCTACTCGATTCCCAGCCCACCGACCCCCGGTAGCGTGTGAGCCGGGGCCGGGCCCAGTGAAAGGGTGAGTGTGGGAACGACCGACGCCTTCGCGGGCCGCCCGGTGATCGGCCAGCGGCTCAGCGCGGTCGACTACGTCCTGCGTGACCTGCGCGACGCCGTCGAATCCGGGGTGATCCACGTCGGCGAGCGGCTGCCGTCGGAATCGGCGCTGGCCGCTCGCTACTCGGTCAGCCGGACGGTGATCCGCGAGGTCCTGCGGGCGCTGGAGGCCAAGGGGCTCACGGTCACCCGGGACGGCAAGGGCACCTTCGTGGTGGCCACCCACCCGCACGACGTGATGTTCGAGGGTTACTCGGTGGCCCACCTGATGGAGGCGCGGCCGGGGATCGAGATCCCGGCCGCCGCGCTGGCCGCGCTGCGCCGCACCGAGGAGCAGATGGACACCATCGCCCAGCTGCTCGAGCGGATGGAGAAGGAGAAGGACGAGAGCGTCTGGACCCGGCTGGACGCCTCGTTCCACCTGTCCATCGCCCAGGCGTCGGGCAACCCCGTCTTCGCCGACGTGGTGGCCAGCCTCGGCGCGGCCCTGGCCGGGCAGTCGGAGATGCTCAACGTCCAGCCGCTGCGCCGCGCGGCCTCGCAGGCCGAGCACCGCACCATCGCCGCCGCGGTGGCTCGCGGCTCGGCCGTCGAGGCCGAGGACGCCATGCGGTTCCACCTCGAGCAGGTCCGGGAGGCGGTGAGCGTCTCGCTCACCATGCCGGCCGCCCCGGCCGCGACGGTCAAGAAAGCGACCCGCAAGCGCCGCCACTGAGCCGAGTCGCGCCGCCGAGGTGCGCTGATCCAAGACCCGGCCCGCCCGGCTGCGCTGATCCAAGACCCGGCCCGCCCGGGGGTGCGCTGATCCAAGACCCGGCCCCCCCGGGTGCGCTGATCCAAGACCCGTTTTGACGCCCGATATGTCCGCTTCGGTGGGCCTCTGATCCGCGCAACGATCCGGCCCGGCCCGCAGCGGCCCCGGGCCGACCCCCGGCCGCACCCCCGGGCCGGCCGGCGCGGCCCGGGCCCGCCGGGCGCACCCAGGTCCGCCCCCGCACACTGGCCGGGTGAAGCTACTGGTGATCGGCGGCGGTCCCGCCGGTGTGTCCGCGGCCCTGCAGGGCGCCGAACTCGGCGCGCAGGTGACGCTCGTCGAGCGCAAGCGGGTGGGCGGCACCAGCATCAACGAGGGTCCGGCCCCGGTCCGCACGCTGGCCCGCGCCGCCCGGCTGGCCCGGGACGCCCGCTCCTGGGAGACGTTCGGCCTGCGCGGCAGTGCCCCGCAGGTCGACGTCGGCGCGGCGGTCGCGAACGCGATGCGGGTGGCCGACTACTCGCACGACGTCAAGCGGATGAGCGACTACATCGCCGGGTGCGGGGTCGAGGTGGTCCAGGGCGTCGGCGAGGCCTGGTTCGTCGACGAGCACACCATCCGCATCGCCGACGGCCGCGAGTTCTCGGCGGACGCCATCGTGATCGCGGTCGGCGGGCACGCCGGCCGGCTGCCGATCCCCGGGGCCGAGCTGGCTCTGACCTACGAGGACATCCGCGAGCTGCGCGAGCTGCCGGTGTCCACCGTGGTGGTCGGCGGCTCGGACACCGGCTGCCAGCTCGCCTCGATCCTGGTCGACTTCGGTTCCCAGGTCACGGTTCTGGAGTTCGCCGACCGGATCAAGCCGCGCTCGGACCGCGACGTGTCGGCCGGGCTCACCGCCGCGTTCGAGGCCAAGGGCATGCGCGTCGTCACCGGCACCCGGGCCAGTGGCATCGAGCGGGCCGGCGATGTGTTCCTGGTCCACCACGTCAAGGACGGCGTCACCCACACCGAGGCCGCCGACCTGGTGTTCTTCGCCGTCGGCTGGCCGGGCAACGCCGATCTGCTCCGCCCGGAGACGATCGGCCTGCGCACCCAGCGGGGTTACGTCACCGTCGACGACCGGCTGGTCAGCAACCTGGAGCACATCTTCGCCGCCGGGGACGCGACCGGGCTGTCGATGCTGGTGCCCAGCGCGCGCCAGCAGGGGCTCATCGCCGCGGAGAACGCGGTCATGGGCACCCGCCGGCGCAACACCCATGAGATCGTGCCGACCGGCTCCTTCACCGACCCCGAGTACGGCAGCGTCGGGCTGACCGAGGAGGAGGCCAAGGCCCGGTACGACTGCGAGGTCGCGATCGTCCGGTACGACGACCTGCTCCGGCCGGTCGTGGACGCCCGGTCCGGCGGGTTCTGCAAGCTGATCGTCGAGTCGAACCGCCGGTACATCCTGGGCGCCCATGTGCTCGGCGAGTACTCCGCCGAGATCATCCAGATGGTGGCCACGTGCATGGCGACCAACATGCGCATCGAGCAGCTCGCCGAGCTGCAGTTCGCCTTCCCGACGTTCACCGAGGCGGTCGGCATGGCCGCGCAGAAGTGCGTGCGCCAGCTGGGCATCGCCCGACTGGCCCAGCAGTGGAGCGAACTGCGGCCGCAGGCCGGCCCCGCCGCGGATCGGCCCGACACCGGCTGACCCGGCCGGCGGCCACTCGACGGGTCGGTGCCGCCGGCGGCCGGCCGATGGGACGGTCGGTGCCGCCGGCGGCCGGCCAATCGGCGCGCCGGGCGGTGCCCCGGCGGCCCGTCGGCGCGCCGGTCAGGCCCGGGCCAGGCCGGCGGCCTCGCGGGCGAGCGTCTCGATCCGGTCCCAATCCCCCGCCGCGACCGCGTCGTCCGGGGTGATCCAGGACCCGCCGACGCAGGCCACGTTCGGCAGCGCGAGGAACTCCGGCGCGCCGGCGAGGTCGATGCCGCCGGTCGGGCAGAAGCGGAAGTCCGGGATGGGTCCGGCCAGCCCGCGAAGGTACGCGGTGCCGCCGGCGGGCCGGGCCGGGAAGAACTTCCCGTGGTCGAGGCCGCGCTCCAGCAGGCCGATCACCTCGGACGCGGTCGCGGCGGCGGGCAGCGGCGCGGCGCCGCTGTCGAGCATCGCGTCGAGCAGGCGGGGGGTCGAGCCGGGGCTGACCAGGAACTGCGCGCCGGCCTTGACCGACGCGTCGACGTCGTCCGGGCTCAGCACGGTGCCGGCGCCGACCACGGCGCCCGGCACCTCCTGCGCGATCCGTTCGATCGCGTCCAGGGCGCACGGCGTGCGCAGGGTGACCTCCAGGACGGTCAGGCCACCGGCGACCAGGGCGGTGGCCAGCGGGACGGCGTCCGCGCTGTCGTTGAGCACGATCACCGGGATCACCGGGGCGCGGTCGAGCAGGTCACCGATTCCGGTCAGGGCTGCGGTCATCAGAGTCTCCAGGGATGGTGGGGGCGAAGGACGGGACTCAGCCGGCGGCGGAGCCGACGAGCTGGGGCCGCGACGGCGCGGCGGCGGGCAGACCGAAGACGGCGGCACCGGTGTCGGCGTCGCCGGCGGCATGCCGGAAGACGTTGAACAGCTCCCGGCCGGTGCCCGCGAAGCTCTCGTCGTCGGGCGGGGTGCCGGCGGGCGCGCGGTCGGCGATGGGGTCGACCGTCTCGACCTGCAGCGTCCCCGCCTCGGCGTCCAGCCGGACGAGATCGCCGTCCCGGACCCGGCTCAGGACACCGTCCACCGCGGCCTCCGGGGTGACGTGGATCGCGGCCGGCACCTTGCCCGATGCGCCGGACATCCGGCCGTCGGTGACCAGCGCGACCCGGTGGCCGCGATCCTGCAGCACACCGAGAACGGGGGTGAGCTTGTGCAGTTCGGGCATGCCGTTGGCGCGGGGACCCTGGTAACGGACCACGACCACGACGTCCCGATCCAGCTCGCCGCGGCGGAACGCCGCCACGACCTGCGCCTGGTCGTCGAACACCCGTGCGGGCGCGGCGATCACCCGGTGGGCGGGGGCGACGGCCGACACCTTGATCACGGCCCGGCCGAGAGTGCCGTCCAGCACGCGCAATCCGCCGTCCGGGGTGAACGGGTCGGCAACGGGTCGCAGCACGTCGTGATCCAGACTCCGGGTGGGTCCCGGCCGCCAGACCAGCGATCCGTCCGGGTCCAGGAACGGTTCCTGCCGGTACCGGTCCAGACCCGGCCCGGCGACGGTCTGCACGTCGGGATGCAGCAGGCCGGCGTCCAGGAGCTGGCCGATCAGGTAGGCCATGCCGCCGGCCGCCTGGAAGTGGTTCACGTCGGCCTGACCGTTCGGGTAGACCCGCGCCAGCAGCGGCACCACGGCGGACAGGTCACCGAAGTCGTCCCACGTCAGGCTGATCCCGGCCGCGGCGGCGACCGCGACCAGATGCATGGTGTGGTTGGTCGACCCGCCGGTGGCCAGCAGTCCGACCACCGCGTTGACCACGGCCTTCTCGTCGACGACGCGGCCCATCGGGGTGTAGGACGGTCCGGTCGCGGTGATCTCGGTGACCCGGGCGGCAGCGGCCGCGGTCAGCGCCTCGCGCAGCGGGGTTCCGGGATTGACGAAGCTGGACCCGGGCAGGTGCAGGCCCATGATCTCGACCAGCATCTGATTGGAATTGGCGGTGCCGTAGAACGTGCAGGTGCCCGGCCCGTGATACGAGGCCGCTTCGGCGTCCAGCAGATCCTCCCGGGTCGCCTTGCCCTCCGTGTACAGCTGGCGCACCCGGCTCTTCTCCGCGTTCGCCAGACCGGAGGTCATCGGGCCACCGGGAACCAGCACGGTCGGCAGATGGCCGAACGCCAGCCCGCCGATCAGCAACCCCGGGACGATCTTGTCGCAGATTCCGAGAAGCAGAGCGCCGTCGAACATGTCGTGGGACAGGGCGACCGCGGTGGCCATCGCGATGACGTCGCGGCTGAACAACGACAGCTCCATCCCGGGTCGGCCCTGCGTGACCCCGTCGCACATGGCCGGCACCCCGCCGGCGAACTGGGCCAGGGCCCCGGCGCCGAACACCGCCTGCTTGATCGTCCGGGGGTAGTTCTCGTACGGCTTGTGCGCGGACAGCATGTCGTTGTACGAGGACACAATGGCGATGTTCACCTTGTGCCCGCGCCGCAGTTCGGGCTTGATCTCGGGCTCGGCGGCGGCGAATCCGTGGGCGAGATTGGCGCAGCCCAAACCGGTCCGGGCCGGCCGGCGGTGCGCCGCGGCATCGATCCGGTCCAGGTACCGGCGCCGGGTGACGGCGCTGCGGGCCACGATCCGCTCGGTGACGGCACGGACCACGGGGTGCAGGGGCGGAGGCATTCTTGGCTGTGCTCCTTGGATGTCGGGCGGGCGGCGGAGGCGGGCGGCTACCGGAGCAGATCTCCGATGGGTGGGGCGGAGGAGGTGCCGTGGTGGGTGGAACCCAGTGCGCTGGAGCCGGGTTCGGGCCGCAGGCCCAGGCGGGTGATGATTTCGGCGGCTTCTTCGGCGGGGGGCCGGCCGAGGTCGACGGTCAGGACGTTCTCGTCGGGGCCGGGGGGTTCGAGGGTGGCGAGCTGGGTGTCCAGCAGCGCCGCCGGCATGAAGTGGTCCTGCCGGGCGTTCATCCGCCGGCCGATGGTGGTCTTGTCCCCGGTCAGGTGGACGAACACGACGTGCTCGCCCCGCATCCGGTCCCGGTAGATCCGCTTGAGCGCGGAGCAGGTGATGATGCCGGGGATCCCGGCGGCGGTGTGTTCGGTGATCCACTCGGTGACCCGGTCGAGCCAGGGCCACCGGTCGGTGTCGGTGAGTGGGATGCCGGCGCTCATCTTGGCGACGTTGGCGGCGGGGTGCAGGTCGTCGCCCTCTTCCAGGTCCCAGCCGAGCTGGCCGGCCAGGATCCCGGCGACGGTGGACTTGCCCGACCCGGACACCCCCATGATCACCAGCACCGGCTGCTGCGGTGCGGGGTCGCGGTCGAGAGTCATGACGGCACCGTTCTTTCGGATCGAGGGTTCGCGTTCGGCGGGTTGCGGTCGGCGGGTTGCGGTCGGCTCGGGCATCGGGGTCAGACCACCAGGGACAGCAGCAGGACGCCGCCGAGGCCGCAGACGGAGATGAGGCATTCCATGACGGTCCAGGTCTTGAGGGTCTGTCCGATGCTGGTGCCCAGGTAGCCCTTGACGAGCCAGAACCCGGCGTCGTTGACGTGG
>NZ_JBMDXT010000414.1:0-4788 GCF_048594475.1 Nakamurella sp.
AGGTCATCATGACGGCGGCCTTCTACGGCATCGGCTACCAGCAGGCCAAGGAGCGGCTCGCCCCGGTGGCCGTCGGCTGACCCGGCCCGCCGCCGCACCGACCCCGGCGCCGGGGCCGCACCCCGGGGGGGGCCCCCGCGCCCGGCCGGGACAGGAGCGGCACCGGCGGCGACAACGGGTCCGCCCGGGGACCGGCCGGCGCCGGTGCCTCCCCCGGGGTGAGGCCCCGGCTCCGGGGTCGGTGCGGCGGCGGGCCGGGTCAGCCGACGGCCACCGGGGCGAGCCGCTCCTTGGCCTGCTGGTAGCCGATGCCGTAGAAGGCCGCCGTCATGATGACCTTCATGTCGGCGAGCATGGGCATCCGCGGGTTGGCCGGCGCGCACTGGTCGCGGTACGCGCCCATGGCCAGCAGATCCAGTTCGCCGGTGAACACGCCCTCGTCCACGCCCTGGGCCTGGAACGAGGCGGGAATGCCGACCATCGCCCGCAGTTGCTCCACGGCGGTGGCGTAGGACTCGACCCCTTCGGCCGGGGTGCTCGCCGGCAGCCCGAGCATGGCCGCGATCTGCTGGAACCGCTCCGGCGCGACGTAGCTCTCGTACTTGGGCCAGCTGGTCAGCTTGGTCGGGACGGTGCCGTTGTACCGGATGACGTGCGGCAGCAGCGTCGCGTTGGTGCGGCCGTGCACCAGGTGGTAGCGCCCGCCGATGGTGTGGGCCATGGCGTGCACGATGCCCAGGAAGGCGTTGCCGAACGCCATGCCGGCGATGGTGCCGGCGTTGTGCATCTTCTCCCGGGCCTTGATCGTCTCCGGATCCTTCGGGTCCCCGTTCACCGAGGTGGCCAGGTTCGCAAAGATCAGCCGGATGGCCTGCAGGGCCATCCCGTCGGTGAAGTCGTTCGCGTACACCGACACGAACGCCTCGGTGGCGTGGGTCAGCGCGTCGAAGCCCGAGTCCGCGGCCAGCGAGGCCGGCATCTTGCCGGTCAGCACCGGGTCGATGATGGCCACGGTCGGGGTCAGCGCGTAGTCGGCCAGCGGGTACTTGATCCCGGTGGTGGGGTCGGTGATCACCGCGAACGGGGTCACCTCCGCGCCGGTGCCCGAGGTGGTCGGCACGCAGACCAGCTTGGCCAGGCTGCCCAGCCGCGGGAAGCGGAAGGCGCGCTTGCGGACGTCGAAGAACTTCTCCTTCAGGTCGGCGAAGACGGTGTCCGGATGCTCGTAGAGCAGCCACATGACCTTGGCCGCGTCCATCGGCGAGCCGCCGCCGAGGGCGATGATGGTGTCGGGCCGGAAGTCGCGCATCAGATCGGCGCCCTTGTAGACGGTCTGCACGCTGGGCTCGGGCTCGACGCCGTCGATGATCTGCAGCGAGACCGGATGCTGGCGGCGGCGCAGCACGTCGATGATCCGGTCGGCGAAGCCGAGCTTGGTCATGGTCGCGTCGGTGACGATGGTGACCCGGTGCACGTCGGGCATGTCGATCAGGTACCGGATGGCGTTCGGCTCGAAGTAGGTCTTGGCCGGCACCTTGAACCACTGCAGGTTGTTGTTCCGGCGGGCGACCCGCTTGATGTTGACCAGGTTGATGGCCGAGACGTTGCCCGAGACCGAGTTGTGCCCGTACGAGCCGCACGAGAGGGTCAGCGACGGGGCCAGCGCGTTGTAGATGTCGCCGATGCCGCCCATCGAGGTCGGCGAGTCGCGGATGATCCGCACCGCCTGGACCCGGCGACCGAACTCGACCGCCAGAGCCTCGTCCCCGGTGTGGATGGCCGCGCTGTGACCCAGACCGTCCAGCTCGACCATCTGCTCGGCCAGCTCGATGCCGTGCTCGGCGTCGCGGGCGGCCAGTACGGCCAGCACCGGGCACAGCTTCTCCCGGGTCAGCGGCTGGCCGGGGCCGACGAACGGCACCTCGACCAGGATGACCGAGGTGTCCTCGGGCACCTCGAAGCCGGCGTGCCGGGCGATCCACTGCGGGCTCTGCCCGACCACCCGGGCGTTGAGTTTCGCTCCGCTGCAGGCGGTTCCGTCGGCGCGCACGCCGAACAGGAACTCCTCCAGCATCGCCTTCTCCGCCGCGTCGACGCGGTAGGCGTGCAGCCGGGCGAACTCGGCCATGGCTGCCTGGTAGATCGGCTCGTCGAGGATGACGGCCTGCTCCGATGCGCAGATCATGCCGTTGTCGAACGACTTGGAGACGACCACGTCATTGACCGCGCGGGCCAGGTTGGCGGTGCGCTCGACGAACGCGGGCACGTTGCCCGCACCCACGCCCAGGGCCGGCTTGCCGCAGCTGTAGGCGGCCTTGACCATGGCGTTGCCGCCGGTGGCCAGGATGGTGGCGACGTCCGGGTGGTGCATCAGCCTGCCGGTCGCCTCGATCGAGGGGTGCTCGATCCACTGGATGCAGTCGGCCGGCGCACCGGCGGCGACGGCCGCGTCCCGGACGACCCGGGCGGCCTGGGCCGAGGACTGCTGCGCGGCCGGATGGAAGCCGAAGACGATCGGGTTGCGGGTCTTGAGGGCGAGCAGGCTCTTGAAGATGGTGGTCGAGGTCGGGTTGGTGACCGGGGTGATGCCGGCGACCACGCCGACGGGTTCGGCGATCTCGGTGATCCCGGTGATCTCGTCGGTGCTGATGACGCCGACGGTGCGCAGGTACTTCATCGAGTTGGTGACGTGCTCGCAGGCGAAGATGTTCTTGACCGCCTTGTCCTCGAACACGCCGCGGCCGGTCTCGGCCACGGCGGCCTGGGCGAGCTGGCCGTGCTGGTCCAGCGCGGCGACGGCGGCCTTCTTGACGATGTAGTCGATCGTCTCCTGGTCGAAGGCGGCGTACTCGTGCAGCGCCCGCAGTCCGCGGGCCACCAGGGCGTCGATCTCGTCGACCGGCGCTGCCGGCGCGGTGGCGACCGGCGCGGTGGCGGCCGGGACGGGCAGCTCCGGTCGCGGACCCTGCCCGATGCCATCGGGCTCGATGCCCTCGGGCTGGATGTCCTCGGGTCGCAGGACGGTGGGCGCCACCATGGTCTTCTCCCTGTCGGTCGGATTGATGTCCTCGTTCCGACCTCACGGTAGGCACCCGACCTATGGTCTGACCAAGGTCCTAGGTCCTGTTCTCGGCGCGACGGGTGGGCCAGGGTCAGGCTTCATGGATCCCCCTGGGCAAGCAGGCATTGGTACTAGTACGATTAGCACCATGCTCTGGCAGATCGACCCCGGCGACCGCGTTCCGCTCCAGGATCAGATCGCCGGCTGCGTCCGCCGGGCGGTCGCCGCGAACACCCTGGCCCACGGCGACCGGCTCCCCCCGGCGGCCGAGCTGGGGGCTGCGCTCGGCGTGGATCGCAACACGGTGCTGGCGGCCTACCGGAGCCTGCGCGACGAGGGCCTGCTGGAGTTCCGCCGCGGTCGCGGCGTCCGCGTGGCGGCCCTCACCAGCGGCGCGGCCGACCTCCACCTGGCGGCGGCCCGCCTGATCGACCTCGCCCGCGCCGAGGGCTACACCCGCGCGGACCTGATCTCCCTGATCGAAAGGATGGCGTGATGTCCGCACCGACCACCGTCTACACCTCTCGCGCCACCAACTGGCCCGTCCTGGCTGTCGGGGTCGGCCTGGCGGTGCCGCTGCTGGCGACGGGGCTGAGCGCCGCGGAGCCCGAGCTGCTCGGCCCGCTCGCGATGGTTGCGGCGATGGTCATCGGCGCCCTGATGAGCACCAGCCTGCGGGTCACCGCAGGCACGGCCGGCGTCACGGTCCGGTCCGGCGTTCTCGGCGTGCCCCGCTGGACGTTTCCGATCGACCGGATCGCCCGTGTCGAACCCGCCGACCTGTCGGCCTGGACGATGGTCGGCGGCATCTGGTGGAGCCCCCGCGACGGCCTGCGCATCACCCAGCGCACGGGTCCGGCCCTGCGGCTGCGGCTCACCGACGGGCGCCGGGTGACCCTGACGGTCAACGAGCCCCAGCTCGCGGTGGCCGTGCTCAACGAGGCCCTGCGGGCCCGGGACGACCAGGGGCGTTCCTGAGATCCGGCCCGGCCGGGCCGGATCTCAGAAGCCGGCGACCTGGGCCCGCCGGTGGACCTCCCGGCCGCGGTTCTCCCGCAGGGCGACCACCGGGCTGCCGGGCAAGGACTCGTCGACCGCGAACAGCCAGGCGATGATCTCGTCGTCCCGATAGCCGTTGTCCCGGAGCAGGGTCAGCGTGGCCGGCAGGCCCTTGACGATCAGCCCGTCGAGGACGAACTCGGCCGGGATGCGCAGGATGCCGTCCCGGCGGATGCCGAGCAGCTGACCGTCGCGGATCAGCTGGTGCACCTTCGTCACCGGCAGGTGCAGCTGCTCGGCGATCTGCGGGACGGACGCCCAGGTGGGTTCGGGACCGGCGGTGGGGTTGGCGGTGCTCACGCCGATCAGCCTGCCAGGCCGCTCGCCGGTTCGCGGAACTACCCGGTCGACACCTCGGGCCCGGACATCGACGCCGCGGTCAGGGAGCTGTACCGGCCAGCCGCTCCCGCAGCCCGGCCGCCAGACCGAGAATCGTGACGGCGTCGAAGAACTCGCCCACCGTGCGGGCGAGCCACCGGCGCCGGACCGGCGCGAGGCGCAGCCGCAGCAGCACCCGGGTGCGGCGCACTCCCGCGACGTCGTCCCCGCGGAGCACGATCGACCAGCTCAGCGCCATCCGGCCGCGGGTGGACCGGTAGACCAGGCGCTGCGGCGCGTCCACCTGCGCCACCGTGAACGTCTCGTGCCGCCCGCCGTAGTCCGGGATC
>NZ_JBMDXT010000415.1:0-21683 GCF_048594475.1 Nakamurella sp.
TCGAGCAGGTCGTCCAGCGGCCAGTGGAAGTGATAGGCGATGTACGCGACCTCCTCGTAGAGCCGGTCGGGCGCGTACGTCTCTATTCCCCCAGGCGCCCACCAGCGACGTCGACGGCGAACTGGTGCTCGCACGACGGGCAGGTCACACCGGCCCGGGTGTGGCCCTCCGGGTTGATCCGGCGGTAGAGGTCCTGCAGGAACGCCAGGTCGGAGGCGAACAGGTTCTCGATGATGCCGGCGTGCACGTCGTCGATGGTGCCGATCCGGGTGACCACCCGGCCGAGCAACACGACCGTCAGGTAGGCCGGGTTCTCGCGGACGCGGTCGTCCCGCAGCGGGACCAGCTCGTCCCGGGCCGTGGCCAGGCGCATGACCCCGTCCCGGTGCACCGTGCCGGCGGCGTCCTTGTAGCCGCGCGGCAGGATGAAGCTGAACTCGGTGCGCAGCCCCTGCTCCGGCGGGCGGGCGGCCGAGATCGGCCCCGCCGGCTCCGGGACGGCCGCCCCCTGGACGGGATCCAGGGTGGCGGCGGCGGAACCGGAGAAACCGCGGCGCATTACTCGACCTCGAGCCGCTCGTAGGTGACGACCAGCTTCTCGGTCAGCACGCTGGTGTCACCGGCCTTGAGCGAGCCGATCTCCAGGCTCTTGGGCCAGGCGGCCGTCAGCTTGTACCGCTTGACGGCATTGCCCTCGTAGTCGTAGACGATCACCGCACCGCCCTTGCGGACGTCGCTCATCTTCCCGAACTGCGAGTCCTTGACCCACTTCTCGAAGCTCTGGTCGGCGGTCAGCGGCCGGGTCAAAGTGACCTCGCCGGACTTCCAGCGGCCGGGCAGCTTCTTGATCATGTACTTGCCGTCGGGCCCGTTCTGCTTGAGCTCGATGACGTCCTGCTCCATCTTGAGCCCGCTCACCTCGGTGATGGACTTGATGGTGATGCCGTCGACCTCCAGACCGAAGGAATGGCCGACCGAGCTGTCGAGATCTGGCAGAGCCATGTCAGCTCCCTTTCTTGTGCGTCAGGAGGTTATTCGGCGACCAGGCTGGTGCCGCCGGAGAACTGGGACAGCTGGAAGATCACGAACTCGGCCGGCTTGACCGGGGCGACCCCGATCTGGCAGACGACCTGGCCGGCGTCGATCCCTTCGGCCGGGTTGGTCTCCCGGTCGCACTTGACGTAGAACGCCTCGTCGGGGGTGAGACCGAACAGGGCACCCTTGCGCCACTCGTTGACCAGGAACGCCGAGATGGTGCGGCGGATCTTGGCCCACAGCGCGTCGTCGTTCGGCTCGAACACCACCCAGTTGGTGCCGTTGAGGATGGACTCCTCCAGGTAGTTGAACAGCCGGCGCACGTTCAGGTAGCGCCAGGCCGGGTCGGAGGACAGGGTGCGGGCGCCCCAGACCCGGATGCCGCGACCCGGGAAGCTGCGCAGGCAGTTGATGCCGACGGGGTTGAGCAGGTCGTGCTCATTCTTGGTGATCTGCACCTCCAGCGAGATCGCGCCGCGTACCACCTCGTTCGCGGGAGCCTTGTGCACGCCACGGGTGTCGTCGTTGCGGCCCCAGATGCCGGCCATGAAGCCCGACGGCGGCATGAAGACGTTCTTGCCGGTCGAGGGGTCGGCCGCCTTGACCCAGGGCCAGTACAGGGCGGCGTACTTGGAGTCGTAGCCGGCCTTGTCGACCCGCCACTCCTTGACCTGCTGGGCGTTCAGCCCGGGTGGCGGGTCCAGGATGGCGATCCGGTCGCCCATCAGCTCGCAGTGCGCGATCATCGCCAGCTGGACGGCCTTGACCGTCTCGGCGTCGATCGCCCCCTGCTGGTAGGCGCTCATCAGGTCGGGGACGCAGACCATGGTGATCTCGTCGATGGCCTCCAGGCCGGAGAAGCCGGTGCGCTCGGCGACGTCGCCGACGGAGTCGTCGGAGCTCAGGCGCGGGCTGGGCACCGCGGCCGGCGGCGGCGGGGAGAACAGGCTGACGCTGTTCCCGGCGGCCGGCGCCTCGATCGACTGGCCGGTGGCGGTCTCCTCGATCCGGATCACCTTGGACGCGGCGTTGACCGCGGTGGCCACGTTCGCCCGGCCGCGTCCGGTGTTGAGCCGGTCGTACTCCTCCAGCACCTGGTCACCCTGCCGGACGACCAGCTTGAACAGGCCGTCGCCGCCCTCCCCCTCGACGGCCTGCACGTCGACGCTGATCGAACCCTCGGGGGCGCCGCTGTCCAGCGCGACCACCCGGTAGGTGCCGAGCATCGCCTGCGGACCGGCGGTGATGGCCCGGCGGCCGCCGTTGCCGCCGTTGCCGCCGCTCTCCTGCCCGATCCGGACGACGTAGCAGTTGCCGCCGCCGTTCTGGAAGTAGGCGTAGACCGACTGGGCCAGGTAGGAACCCTCGACGAAGCCCCCGAAGTTCGTGACGTACTGGGTCCAGTTCGCCACCAGCGTCGGCGTGTTGAACGGACCGTCCTCGGCCAGGCCGACGAAGGCGGCGACGGCGGTGCCCACCCCTTCGATCGGACGCGACCCGGAATCGACCTCTTCGACGTACACGCCCGGAGAGAGGTAGGTCGGCATGCTGCCTCCTTGGTTGGACACACGAGATGACAGTGATCGTGCGCCGTTTCAGAGGCGGGCGGGATGGTCTGACGGACGTGGGCGGGGGCAGCGTTCGGTGCCCTTTCGGGCACCGGCCGGACCGCCCGCGGGCGGTCCGGTCAGCGGGCCGCCTCGACGACGATCCGTGGCGAGGTGGGCCCGAACGGCTCACCGGTCCAGTCGCCGAAGGTGGCCCGGACGGACAGGCCGGCGTCGGCCAGGTCGGCGGTGAGCCGGTCGAGGCTGCGGAACACCAGCGGCTGGCGCACCGTCAGCTGCTCGCCGGTGTCCTCGAAGACGGTGTGGAAGTCCAGGTGGACGGTGCCGTCCGGGTCCTCGTGAGCCACCGTGATCCACTCGGTGAGGGTGCCGATCCGGGTCGGCCGGGTCGACCGCGGCCGGGCCGCCCACCGCTCCCAGGCCCGGTCGTCGGGGTTGCGGCTGTCGAAGAGCAGCACGCCGCCGACCCGCAGGGTGCCGGCGATGTCCCGCAGGGTCCGCGACCAGTGCGCCTGGCCGATGTGCTGGACCGAGTTGCCGGTGAGCACGACCAGGTCGGCGGCGAGGTCGCCCATCACCGTCGAATCGCCGGAGGTCCAGATGACCGCGTCGCCACCGGGCCGGCGGCGGGCGTGGCCGATCGCGGTGTCGTCGGGATCGACGGCGACGACGGTGCGGCCCGGCCGGGCCAGGGTGACGGCGAGCTGCCCGGTACCGCACCCCAGGTCGACGATGGTGCGGGCGCCGAGCTCCTCGGCCAGCCGGCGGGCGTGGTCGTGGTCCGGGCCGTCGGGGTTGTCGTCGTCGTACAGCTCGATCAGGCGGGGGTCGGAGGCCATGGCCCACCGTAACGGGGGTCCCCGCGGCGCCGGGCGCTACCCGGTGTCGGGCCATTCCTCGACGGGTAGTGGGTCGGGGGTGGCTCGGTACCGGTGGCCGGTCGGGGTCGTCCAGGTCGTTCCGTCGGCCGACATGGTGACGCCGAAACCGCCATGGGTCTTGGCGCGGTGGTCGTTCCGGCAGGCCGGACCGAGATTGCCGGCAGCAGTGGACCCCTGCGGCCAGGGCACCGCATGATCCAGATCGCACCGCTGCGCGGCGAGGTGACAGATGGGGCTGGTACAGACCCCGTCGCGGAACCGCAGCGCGGCGGTGAGCTTCCGGGACGGGAACCGTCCCAGCTCGGCGACGTCCAGCAGGTTGCCAACCGGGTCGGTCAGGAGCCGGTAGAAGAGGGTGCCTTCGTGTCCGGCCAGCTCCCGGACCAGCGAGGCGGGTACGAGCGCCGATCGGTCGGCCAGCTCGCCAGGGGATTCGCTGAACCCGAACAGGGACTGGATCGACACGACCACCCCGATCGTCACCCGCGGCGGCGGCTGCCCGGGGCACGCGGTGGGCCGTGCGCGCTTCGCCGCCTCGATGATCTCCGCGGTCGCGACGGTCCCCGTCCTCACCAAGTTTGCGCCGTCCACCTCAACGGTTGCCGGGTCGGGTTCAAGCTCGTGACGCGGATCCGGGCGGAACGCGCTGGCCGGCAGGCCCCAGTCCGCGTCCGGGTCCCACTCCCGGCCTGCACGCGGGGCATCAACGGGTTCCGCAGAGTCCGCCGCCGGGTCGATGTCGTCTTCCCCGCAGTCGGGTCCGTGCCAGCCGTTGTCGATCCGGCCGAGCAGCAGATCGACCAGAGCGTCCGCCCGCCGCTGGTCCTTCGTCCGCGGGTCGGAGGGGTTCGGCGGTCCTGCCAACCCCTCCAGGAGCAGGTCCACCGCTACCGCCTCCAAGGACGACATGCAGGCGCTGAGGAAGCTGACGCCGTCAAGGTCCGGCCGGATCGAGGCGTATCGATCCTCCAACGACCGGCGGATCCGTTCATCCGCCTGGTCGGATTCGGCGGTCGCGACGAAGCGGTTCAACCAGCGGCCGAGCAGCTCGGGTGTCCTGGTGATCGCCACCGGCACGACCAGCAGGTTGAGCAAGCGCTTCGATTCGTCCCGCACCAATTTCATTAGCGCGTGATTGATCCTTTCGGCCTTCACTTCGTTGATGTCGCCGGCGATCCAGGCATCCCAGACGTCGGGTGTCTCCGACTGGAGCCGACGGCTCATGGTCACGAGCCGTTGAGCGTGCGGCTTGGTGATGGTGACGGCGAGGCCGATCTCGGTGGCAGCGAATTCTCCGGGCTTGTAGCGCGGGTCCGCGCCGGCCGATTCCAGGTCGGCGATCCGCTGCCGGTCGGCCTTCTTGCGGGAGTCGGCGAACTCGACCATCAGGTGCGCGCGGCGCGCCTGCAGCTGGGCCAGCTCCCGATCGGCAGCCTTCAGCGAGTCGATCAGCAGCGCCGCCGACCCGCTCCCAGACCCCGATCCAGCCATGCCCGTAACGTACAACACACGTACGACAGTGCGGCCTGACCTGCACCGTTGACGGTGCGTCAGTCCGGAATGCGGATCACCAGCTGCCACCACTGCCCGGGTTGTCCGACCGAAAGCCCGGCGCCAACTCTCGCCCGAGGTGCCCCGTCCTCGGATCGGCCATCCACGCCTGAAGCGCCCGCGCGGCCCGGTCATGCGATTCGTCCTGCTCGAGGAGGTGACCCACCAGGGCCGCCGCACCGGTCCGCGCCGGTTGGTCCAGCGCCGACGCCTGGAACTCGGGACCAGAGTCGGCGGCGGCACCGACGTACTGAGCGATCACCCGGAAGGCCGCGTCGATGTCCGCACCCGGCTGCCGCATGCCGCGCAGGTACTGCGCCACCTGCAGCGCGGCCGCCGTGTCCCCGGTCCGCAGGATCGTCGCCACCCAGCACCGCACCCGGGCGGCCGCCGTCATCGCGGGCGTGAACGCCGGGTAGTGCGCGACCAGCCACACGTAGTCGCGGACGACGTCCCACGGGGGCCGACCGGGAAAGGCGTCCCAGAGGTCGGGTCCGAGGAACGGCAGATCGATCCGCTCGCCGGGTAGGAGCTCCCGGGCCTGACGCAAGGCCGCGGCGATCCGGTCCGGATCACGGCCCGTCAGGTCCGCTCGAAGGCGATCCCCGAGCGCCTCGGGTGCTGCACTCCCGCCGGTCATCGTTTCCGCAACTGGCCCTTCTCGTCCCAGATCGAGGTGAACAGCGTCGACCGGTTGTCCCAGGTGTCGGCGCCCTCCTTCAGTCTGGCCCGCCGTTCCTGGGCCCGCTTGATCGCCTCGTCGATCATCGGGTGCACCCCGGCCGGCAGGGCCCGCCGCTGCTGCCGCAGGTTGTCGATGATCGTGTCGAGGTTCCGTTCGTAATCGCGACACTTTCCGCCGTGCCAGCTGTGGCCCACCTGCTCCCCGGTTCTGGCTTCATGCTTGGCCGCGCCCTCGCTGGTCCGGTCGCCGAACGAGCCGTAGTTGGTCGTGTACCGGTAGACGTTGTCGACCGCCTCCACCTGAACCCGGACCTGGTTGATCGCCTTGACCTCGTTGCGGGCATCACCGAGGACCTTGGCGCAGGAACTGATCAGGGGGGTCAGGTCCTGATAGGGCCGCAACTGCGCCGGAGTCGTGACCTTCTCCGGGCACGCACCCAGTGCGGTGGCCAGAGCCTCCCGCGCCGTCCGCACCCGCTCGGCCGGAGTCGGCTGGTCGGGTGAAGGGATCACCAGACCGGCCGTGATCGACGCGTCCGCCAGGCCGGCGTCGGCATTGGCGAGTGCGGCCGACGCCTGTGCACGGTACGTGTCCGCCTGCGCCTGCAGCTCCGCCGCCGGGCGGCCGGCCAGCGCGACGTCCTCGATGGTCCGGGTCAGGGCGGTGAACGTCGCGGCTGCGCGCTGGAACGCCGATGCCAGCGCATCCATCTCGGTCGGTGCGGCCTCCTTCTTCTTCCGGATCACTTCGAACCGGTCCTTGTCCACCTTGAACGTCGACTCGGCCGCGGCGAAGTCCGCCTCGGCCTTGCGCGCAACCGTGAGATCGGCCGGGGCGAGCGGGTTCCTGGTGTCCTTGATCTTCTTGCTGACCGGCTTGAGCGCATCCTTGGCGTCGGTCCATCGGTTGGAGGCGGTTTCCCTCAGCTTGCGCACCTCCTCGATCCGTTCATCGGCGATCGGCACCTGCGTGGGTGCGACCATCCGCTGAACCTCGGCCCGTACGCCCCAGACCTTGCCCTGCCGGACCGGTTCGACCACCGACAGTCCGAAGCGGACGCGCACCGCGCCCAGCACCGGCCGGAGCAGCTTCTCACCGACGGCCCGCCCGGCGAAGCGGTTGGCCGCGCCCACCCCGGCGGCCAGTCCCTTCTCCAGCCGCTTCTGCTTCCCCGCCGGCGAGTCGTCCCCGCCGAGCACCTTCGCCTTGACCTTCGCCCCGATCCCCTTGATCCCCCTGATCAAGGGCCCGGCCAGCTTCAGCGCGCCCTTGATGACCGCGTCGAGCGCCTTGTTGATCGGCGCCTGCACGGCCTTGAGGATCGACTTGATCTTGTCCGAGATGCCGCCCAGGCCGAGCAGGTTGGCCAGGAACGCGATGACCAGCGGGACCGCCTTGCCCAGCGCGGCCTCGATCTTGGCCGGCACTCCCCCGACCCCGCCGTTGGCGATGTCGGTGACGGAATCGATGACGGTGCCGACGAAGTCCATCAGCGCGGCGCCACGTTCCATGATCCATTGCACGACCCCGACCAGCGCCTGCACGATCTTGACCAGGGCCCCGGCCGGGTTGAGCAGGCCGATCACCCAGGAGATCCCGGCGGTGATGATCTTCTCCTTGACGAAGTCCATGATCGGCGTGAGGATCATCGACTTCAGGTCGCCGAGCTTGTCCTTGATCCAGGTCCACAGGCCGCCGATGCCCTGGGTGGCCAGGATGGTGAAGATCTCGATCTTGCTCTCGATCACGTCGATCGCGGCCGCCGCCCACGGCGCCAGCTTGGCGATCCGCGCCTTGATGCTGGTCCAGGTCAACCCGAGGATCGACCCGACGAGCTTGAGAATGCCCTTGAGGTCGAACGAATCGGGCAGCTCGATCCCGGCCGAGGCGAGCGCCCCGAACAGCCACCCGAGCAGCCCCTTCTTCAGGTGCGTCAGGATGTTGCCGGCGAACGACAGGAAGCCCTGCTTGACCGCCGACATGAAGTTGGTGATGAACCCGACCGGGTCATCGAGGATCTTGGTGAACGCCGACGCCGCCTTGGCCAGCAGTCCGGTGAACAGCGCCTTCAGCTTGAGAATGGTGTCGATCGCCCCACCGATCGCCTCCTTCGCCTTGTCGACCAGACCCTTGTTCTTCTCCTGCTCGGCCTTGATCTCCTCGTCGACCCGCCCCCGCGCCTCGGTGTACTTGCCGGCCAGGTCGTCCACCAACGACTGCTGCTTGGCGTCGACGTCGGCGTCGAGCTGGTCGAACTTGCCGCCGACGTCCTTGGCCGCCTCGCCGGCGAGCTTCTGCAGCGCGGCCGGCTGCGAGGCGATGAACGCCTTGATCTGCGCGCGCCCCTTCTCCACCCGCGCTTTGGCCGCGTCCAGTTCGCGGCCGATCAGGTCGGCCACCGTCGAGATGACCACCGTCATCCGCGATTCGTAGAGCGCCCTGGCCGCGTCGTAGATCCGGTTCGCCTCGGCCGGCAGCCCGGTGAACAGGTCCGCGGTCCACCTGGCCGCGCCCGTGACGCCGGAATAGCGGTCGTCCTTGTACTTCTCCATGTCGGCCTTGTGCTTGGCCGTGAACGCGGTGCGGGCCGCCGCCTCGCCCGTGTCGAACTCGGCGGTCACCTTGCCGTCGACCCCGTTGAGGATGACCTCGACGTCGGCCTTGGTCCGGTCGAAGATCGTGTTGATCTCCCCGGAGATGCGGGCCCGCTCGACCTCGTCCTTGGCCTTCGTGTCGGTCTTGGCTCCGGCCACCCGGGCCAGCGCGCCGGCCTTGTCCCGCACCATCCCGGCCATGGCCGCCGACGCCCCCGCCCCGGCGTCGGCCTTCGCGGCCCCCAACTGCGCCGACTCGTGCGCGCGGATCGCCGCCGGGGCGGCCGCGGCGTGCGCCTCCGCGCCCTTCTTGGCCGTCGCCGCCTCCTGCAGCTGCGGCTCGTTCGACTTCTCCAGGTGCTGCTCGGTGACCTGCGCGTCCGCCATCTGCTGGTTCACCTGGGCCGGGCCGCCGGTGAAGGTGACCTGCTCGGCCGGCGCCGGGCCGGGCATCGCCGCCGCGCCGTCCACCCGGGGGGGGGGCGCGGCCGGTTCCGGCGCCAGCGGGGTCACGGGCTTCTCCCGGCCCGCCGAGGGGTCGGGGGTGCGGCCGGCCTCGTCCTTGACGTTCTTGACCGAGGCGTCGCGGCCGGACGTGACCTGCGACATCACCTGGTTCTTGACGCCGTCGGCCTTCCCCGACTGGGCGAACTTGTCGGCCTCGTCGAGGTTCTTGGGCGCGGCGGCGGCGATCGCCTTGCCGACCGCCGCGATGAACGCCGCCTTGTCGAAGCCGCCGGGTTTCGCCGCCGACATCGCGTCGGCCTGCGCGGCCTTGGCCTGCCCCGCCTTGTCGTCCGGCGGCCCCTTGGCGGCCGCCTGCGCCTTGCCGACCTCGGCGGTCGGCGGGGGATGCTTGCGCAGCGCGACCCCGGCCGCCCTGACCGACCCGGTCACCGCCCGGAACCTCGGGTCGGCCGCCGGGTCGGCGGCCGGCGGCGGTACCGGCGGGGCGGTGGATCCGGCGCCGCCGGCCGGGACGAGCCGCTGAACGGCACCCGCGGCCGTGACGGCGGATTGGACCGGGGCGGCGGACGCCGCCGGCGCGGGGACCGCGGCCCCCGGACGCGCCCGCACCAGCCCCGCGACGGCCGCATTGCCTGCGCTGCGTTGCAGCAGCGCGAGCGATCGTGGGTTCATCGTCGCCGGCGGCCGGCGCCGGGGTGTCGACGGGGCCGGCTCGACGGCCGGACCGACGGAGATACCGACCGACGGAGCCAGGGCGCGGTCATCCGGACGCCGCCGCCCGGCGGGCTCCGGTTCCGGGCCGACGCGATCCGCGGCAGCGGACACCGGCACCCCCTCCGCGCGGGTCGGTCAGTCGGTCACTCCTCCTCGGCGGCTTCGTCCTCCTGCGCCTCCCGCTGGACGAACGAACCCTGGGCGGTGGCCTCCTCCTCCTCGGGCGCCTCCTCCCGCTGGACGTCCCCGTCGGCGTGGCGCTGCACGAACGCGCCCTGCACCGACTCCTCGTCCTCGTGCCGCTGGACGGCGGACCCCCCACCGGTCGCCTGCTGGGCGGTGGCCGCGGGGGCCGGCGCGGCCATCGCCCGGTCCGCGTTCGCCGACGCCTCCCGCTCGAAGCGGTCCGACGGGTCACTGACCTTGATCCCGCCACCGGAATCGGTGCCGTCGACCGGGCCACTGCGCTGCTGGATCACGTGGGTCAGCTCGTGCGCCAGCATCGTCTTGCCGGCATGTGACGCCGGGTCGTACTTGTCGCGTTGGAAGACCACGTTGGATCCGACGGTGTAGGCGTGCGCGTTGACCGACTTCGCGGAGTCGTGCGCGGCGGAGTCGGTGTGCACGCGGACGTCGGAGAAGTCGTGGCCCAACCGCCCCTGCATCTCCTCGCGGACGTCCGCCGGCAGGGGGCTGCCGCCGCCCGAACCGACCACGTCGTGCACCGGCGAGCGCTGCTCCGCGGGCTCCTGGTCCAGCAGGGCCCCGACGCCGGCGTTGCCGACCGCCCGCTGCAGGCCGAGAATCCCGGCCCCGTCGAGGACGTCGCTCCGCCCGGCGGATGCCGCGCGGAGCAGGTGGGCCGGGGGCTGGGCATCGATGCGGGCCGACTTGGGCCGCAGCGTGGTGTCCTCGGTGTCGTGGTCGTGGGTTCGCATGACTGGTCCCTCCCGCGGCCCGGTGAGTCGTTCCGGGCGCCGCCGACCCGTCGATCGTCCCACCGCCGGACGCCGCCGCACAGGGGTTATCCGGACGACCCAAGGGGACGGCCCGGCTGCCCGATCGGGCAGCCGCCACCCCGATCAGCCCCGCTGCGGCGCCAGGTAGCCGCCGACGAACGCGAGCGCGCAGCCGGCGAGCACGATGAACGCGCCGACGTCGATCCGGGCGACCGCCACCAGGTTGATCGCGACGGAGATCAGGAAGGCGGCGGTCAGGGCGGCCCCGGCCGCGGCCGCCCACCGGGTCAGCCGGCCCTTGGGCCCGAACACGCCGATGGCGGCGACGATCGCGGCGACGATGATCAGCGCACCCCCGGTGAGCAGCGGCTGGGCGACCACCTGCTCGACCGCATCCCCGAACTGGGCCAGGTCGAGCTGCTCGGACAGACGGTCGATTTCCGCCCCGGTGAAATCGACGCCCCGCAACACCGGCCCGGCGCTCCACGGCACGAACACGCCGACGATCATCAGGGCCGCGCCGAGCAGGGTCAGGAGCACCCGCCAGACCGGGCGCCAGTCCATCGACTCCTGGACGAAGCTGCCGGTCGCCTCGGTCTCCTTGGCCCCGTCGGTGGCGGCCACCGTGAACGGCCGGGTGACCTCCTCGCCGCCGTCGGGTCGGGGCGCGGAGATGTCGACCCGGACCGCCCCGCTCTGCCCGGGCGCGAGATCGATCACCGGCGGGTCGAACGAGAACCGCACGACGCGCTCCGGGTCGTGCCCGCGGAACTGCACCCGCCGCGGCCGGGACCCGCCGCGGTTGTCGGCGATCACGGTGGCCGCGGCGCTGCGCCGGTCCCGGGTCCGCAGCACGCTGGGTTCCAGCCGGATCGTCATCGGCTCGTCGGGCGGAGGCGGTGACGTCGCCTGGGTGAAGGTGCCCTCGACCTCCTGCTCGGTGCTGCCGTCCGCACCCGCGGTCGAGGCGATGACGGTGAACGGGCGGGTCGCGTCCCGGCCCGGTTCGGGCGGGTAGGCGTCGATCCGCACCTGGGCGCGGGCCACCTGCCCGGGCCCCACCTCGACCACGGCCGGCCAGAAGGAGAACCCGATCGCCTGCTCCGGGTCGGCCCCGGACAGGGTCACCCGGCGCGGCCGGGTGCCGCGCCGGTTGTCGACCACCACCTGGAACTGCCCGTTCGGCGCGTCCCGGACCCGGATGACGCTCGGTTCCAGGCGGACCGCGACCGGAACCTCGACCGGCTTGGGCGAGGTGACCTGGACGAACGAACCCGAGGCCTCCACCTCGCGGGGCGGGGCGTCCCGGCCGCCCCCTTCGGCGGCGACCACCGTGATCTGCCGGGTCGCCTCCTGCCCGAACTCCGGCGGCGGGGCCTCGATCCGCACCCGCGCCCGGCCGATCTCACCGGCCAGCACGTCCAGGGAGGGCGGGAAGAAGGTGAACCGGACGGCCCGCTCCGGGTCCCGGCCGGACAGGAAGACCCGCCGGGGCCGGTGCCCGGCGCGGTTGTCGACCAGCACCTCGAACTGCGCGACGGCCGCGTCGCGGACCCGGACCACGCTCGGGTCCATCCGGACCGTCAGCGGGACGTCCACCGGCGCCGCCGATGTCGCCTGCACGAAGGTGGCCGGCACCTCCAGGTCGGAGGCCCCCGGCGAGGTGGCCAGCACGGTGAACGAGCGGGACACCTCCTGCCCGGCGGCCGGCGCCGGGGCCTGGATCCGCAGCCGCGCGGTGCCCGTCTCCCCCGCCAGCACGTCCAGCGAGGGCGGGGAGAACGAGAAGTGCACGATGCGCTCCGGGTCGCGGCCGCCCAGGAACACCCGCCGGGTGCGCCGGCCGCCGCGGTTGTCCAGGACGACGTCCAGCCGGCCGCTCTCGCTGTCGCGCACGCGGACCAGCGTCGGCTCCACCCGCAGCGCCAGCGGGGCCTCCTCCGTCGCGGTCTGCAGCAGTGTCGCGGTGGCGGTGACCTGCTCCTCGCCGTCGACGGCCGCGATCGTCAGTGACCGGGTGGCGGTCTGGCCGGCCTCCGGGGTCGGTGCGGTGAGCCGGACGGCGGCCGCCGCGGATTCACCGGCCGGCACGTCCAGCACCGGCGGGGTGAAGGTGAACCGCACGACCCCCTCGGGATCGCGGCCGCTCAGCGTGACCCGGCGGGCCTGGTTGCCGATGCCGTTGTCGATGACGGCCTGCAGCTCACCGGCGGCGTCGTCCCGCACCCGCACCACGCTGGGCTCCAGCCGCAGCACCAGCGGCACCTCGACGCCCGGCACCGTCAGCTCGACCGGCTGATCCACCGTGATCTCGGGGTGGGCCACCGATTGCACCCGCACGACCAGCGTGCTGACCCCGGCCGGCACCAGCCGGCCGCCGGCGATGCGCAGGGTGATCGCGGTCCGGTCGTTGCTCCCGGGCAGCAGCCGCACCTCCTGCTCGGACGCGGTCAGCCAGTCGGGGGCCTCAGGAGCCCAGATCCGGTAGGCGTCGACGATCGGCGACAGGTTGTAGACCTGCACCTGGAGGGTCTCGGCGTCGCCACCCGGCACCACCTGGACGGCGGTGGGCTCCAGTACGGCCCGGACCGGTTCGGTCGCCGGCTGCGGCCGGGTCGCGGGCTGCGGCCGGGTGGCGGGCTGCGGCCGGGTGGCCGGCCGGTCGGTGGGAACGGCCCGCGGGACGGGATCGCCGGCGGCCTCAGCGCCGGCCCCGGCCACGGTCCCGGCGACCGCCGGCGCCGCGACGGGTTCGGCGACCGCCGGCTCCCGCGGGTCCGGATCCGCCGGGCCCGGATCGAGCGGAGCCGTGGACGGGGCGCTCGCGTCCACATCCGGCTCCGGGTCCGCACCCCCGGGCGTGCCCGGCAGCGAGGTCAGGTCGACCTCCCGGGTCTCGCCCCACGAGAGGTAGGACTGGCACTCGACGCAGAACTGGGTCCCCGCCTCGTTCCGGGTCCCGCACTGCTGGCAAATGATGTCGTCCATCGCCCCTCCACGCCGGTGGCCGTCCGTCGCGCCCTGCCTCGACCGCACACGAGTCAGGAGAGATCATGACGCAGATCCGGACACTCGCCGATCAGTCCTCGACGATGTCCAACCGCATCTGGGACAGGGTCCGCAGAACCTGACGGATCGTCCGCTCGTCGGCCCCGGCGTCGACCAGCGCGGCGTTGAGATGGCCCAGCACCCGGTCGAACGCGGCATCGGTGATGCGCAGGCCGTGATGGGCCCTGGCCATCTCCCGGCCGCTGTACCGGCTGGGCCCGCCGACCGCCGCGGCCAGCAGTTCCACCTGATGGGTGCGGAGCCGGTCCAGATCGGCCCCGACGAAGAACGGGGTGAGCGCGGTGTCGGCGGCGATCCGGTCGTAGAACTGCTCGACCGCCCGCCGGATCCCCGGGTGGGCGCCCAGCGCCTGGTACGCACCCTCGACCGAATCCGACACTCCTCCACCATAGGGCCAGAACGGTCACGTGACGTATCGCGACCGGCACTCTGGGTTGAGGTCGGCATCACCGGACCGGGGCGGGCTTTCCGCCCCCGGCGGCGGCACCCGGCTTGATCAGGTAGGGGCCGAACTCGCGCTCCAGCACCAGCCGGCCCATCTTCCGGTACTCCGCGGCGATCGCCGCGATCAGCTCCGGCATGCCGATCGCCCCGCCGGCCCCCGCGGCGAGGTAGCCGGCGGTGGTGGCCGCCGACCGGATGTTGCCGCCGGACATGGTGAAGGCGCGGGCGCAGAAGTCCAGGTCGAGATCGTCGGTGACGGGCACCGGCGGGCGCAGGCAGCGCTGCCAGATCGACAGGCGGGACCGCTCGTCCGGCGCCGGGAAATCGATGATCATGTCCAGCCGGCGGGTGAAGGCGTCGTCGATGTTGGAGCGCAGGTTGGTGGACAGGATGGCCAGACCGTCGAACGTCTCCATCCGCTGCAGCAGGTAGGCGCTCTCGATGTTGGCGTACCGGTCGTGCGCGTCGCGCACCTCGCTGCGCTTGCCGAAGATGGCGTCCGCCTCGTCGAAGAGCAGGACCGCGTTGACCCCGCCGGCCTCGCTGAAGATGCGCTCGAGGTTCTTCTCGGTCTCGCCCACGTACTTGTCGACCACGGTGGCCAGGTTGACCGTGTACAGGTCCAGGCCCAGCTCGCCCGCGATGACCTCGGCGGACATCGTCTTGCCGGTGCCCGAGTCGCCGGCGAACAGCGCGGTCACCCCGCGGCCGCGGCCGCCGCCCTGCCGCATCCGCCACTCCACGAGCACCCGGTCCCGGTTGCGGGCCCGCGCGGCCAGATCCCGGAGCAGTCCCCGGGCCTGGTCGGGCAGCACGATGTCGTCCCAGCCGACCGCCGGCTCGACCCGCCGGGCCAGCCGCTCCAGGCCGGCGGCGTTCTGCGCGCGGGCCCCTCGGCGCAGGTGCTCGGCGGTGAGGCCACCCCCGGTCAGGGCCGCGCCGGCCGCGGCGGCCGCCACCGCGCGGGCGACCTGGTGCGGCCCGAGCACGAAATGCGCCGGGACCGCGGCGAGGTCGATCGGGTCCGGGCCCGGCGTCCCGCCGGCCGAGCCGGGCAGGTGGGCCGCCCACAGCTCGATCCGGTCGGTCGGGGTGAGGGTGCCGGCGTCGACGACCAGCGGGACCCGGTCGGTCCAGGCCGGATCCCAGGTGACCCGGCCGACGACCGCCACCGGGCCCGGCAGGTCGGTCAGCATCCGCAGCGCCTCGGGCTGTTCGACCAGCGACTCGACCGGCCCGGCCACCACCCCCGCACCGCGCAGCAGGGCCTCGCGGCCGAGCACCGTCACCGCCTCCCGCGGGTGGGCGGCCTGGGCCAGCCGGGTCAGGTCGACGCCGAGCACCGGCCGGCCCGCGGCCTGCAGGGCCGCGGCCGCCACCGAAGCGCCGAGGCCGGCGCCGGTCTCTCGCACGTAGCAGAGCCGGTGGCCGGCCTGCAGCGCCCGGGCCAGCTGACCCGAGCGCTCCCCGGCGAACGGGACCGGGTCGGTCAGCACGCCGACCAGGGTCGGGTCCGGACCGTCATCCCCGAGCAGGTGCGCCGCCACCCGGTCCGGGACGCGCAACGCCCGGGTGAGGAAGGGGCGGTCGACGTCGTCCAGCACGACCAGGGACCGGTCGATCAGCGGCGCCCCCGGCATCAGCCGGGCCCGGGCCGCAGCCGACGCCGGCGGGACGTCGGCCAGGGCCAGCGCCAGCGCGATGGTCGCGCGGCGCCGGGTGACGTCGTCGTTGAGGTACCCGTAGAGCCGCTCGAACCGGCTGTCCAGGTCGGGAACCAGCGCCACCACGAGGATCTCGGTGTCCAGCTCGGTGAGCCCGGCGTCCGTGGCCAGCCGGCGCTGCCGCAGTTCGTGGCCGGCGGCGACCGCCGCGTCGGCCTCGGCCTCGATCCCGGCCCGGGCCGTCCGGTCGGGGCCGGGCGCCGGGCCGGCCGGCGCCAGCAGCTGGTCGACCACCTCGTCGGTGACGTACAGGCCGCGGAACGGATCGTCCGGGGCGGGGTCGTCGGCCCGCCGGTGCAGCACCAGCGCGCGGATCCGGTCCTCGACCAACCCGATCCGGCGCAGCAGGTAGGTCAGCCCGGCCGCGTCGGTCACCGCTGGTCCAGGCCGCTGGACCGGCGACGGCGCGGCTTGCGGGGGGCGTCCGGTTCGGTGGCGTCGGGTTCGGTGGCGTCGGCGTGGGCGGCGGGTTCGGTGGCGGTTTCGGAGGCCGGCCCGGTGGTGTCGCCGGCCGCCGTTCCGGTGCGCCGGCCGCTGTCGGCCAGCTGCTGCCAGGACAGCCCGCGCACCATCGCGGTGGTCAGGGTGCCCCCGGTCGCTCCCGTCCCGCCCGATCGCGACCGCGCGGTTCGGGCTGTCGATCGGGCGGTCGAGCCGGCGCCGTCCGCGCCGTCCGCGCCGTCCCCGCCCGGGACGGGCGGCTCGTCGTCCGGTCCGACGGCCAGCGGTCGCAGCTGCTGGCGGTCCTCCCGCGGCGGCCAGGCCGGGCCACCGGACCCGCCGGCACCGGCACCGGCACCGCCGAGCCCGCCGAGCGCGATCGTCGGCGGCTGCACCACCGGCGGTCCGGCGTGGTACTGCTGCCCGGTGTCGGTCGGCGCGCTCACCACGACGTCCAGCGACGGCTTGAGCTCACCGCCCAACGCCGACCAGACGTCCGCGAACGACCGGTCCTCGGGCGGCGGCAGGGCGACAGTGACCGGCACCGGCAGGCCCATCTCGGCCAGCGGGCCGGTGAGGAACTCGGTGGGCAACGCGTCGTGCCGCAGGAAGCAGGACAGCAGCGCCGCGAGCAGCCGGTGCTCGTCCTCCGGTCGCTGCGTCCACGCGGTGACCAGGTAGGAGAGCTTGAAGTGGCGGGGCGGCAGGTGCCGCGCGCGGACCCGGTCCCGGTCGTCGTACTCGTTGATCAGGCCGCGTTCGCGGCGCCGCAGGTCCTCGCGGATGTCGTAGAGGTAGACGTCGATCGTGGGGACGTTGCGCCGGCCCGCCCAGTCCTTGGTCGGTGCGTCGAACAGCACCTCGACCTCGGTGCCCGCGATCGCCTCCCGCTCGATGAGCGAGCGCAGCGCGACGTCGACCTCGGGGATCACCGGACCACTGTGCCGCGGCCCGCGGCCCGGGTGAACGGTGCTCGGGCCAGCCTGCCGGGCACCGTTGGGTGCCCGAACGGGCAGCCCGCGCGCGGCGACCGGCGCCGGCCGGTCCGGGGCCGGGCGGTCATCAGATCAGGCCCTCGCGGACGGCGTAGGCCACCGCGTGCGACCGGTTTCGCAGCTGGAGCCGGGTGGTCACGTCGTGCAGGATGTTCTTGACCGTCCGCTGGCTGTACGACAACCGGCCGGCGATCTCCGCCGTGTCGTGCCCGTTGGCCACGAGCTTGAGCACCTCGGCCTCCCGCTCGGACAGCCCGGTGAAGGCCAGGCCGCGCGGGGCGAGCACCTGGCGCTGCAGCCGGCCCACCTGACCCAGCAGCCGGCCGAGCAGATCCGGCGGCACCTCGCCCTCGCCCGCGGCGACCCGCAGGATCGCCCGGGCCAGCGCGTCCGGCCCGGCGTCGCCGCGGCGCAACAACCCGCCGACCCCGGCCTCGGCCGCGGCGACCAGCGTCGCGTCGTCGATCACCCGGGCCACCAGGACCGTCCGGGGCACCGAGCCGCGTTGCAGGGCCCGCAGCACCCGCAGCACCTCGTCGTTGATCCCGTCCGCCACCACCACCGCGACCGCGGCCTCGCCGAGATGCTCGGCGTCGACCACCCGGATCTCCGGGCGCAGGCGCAACTGGCTGATCACGCCCGCCTGGGAGATCGGGTCGCTGGCGTAGACGTACGTCGCGACCGGGCCGGCGGCCTGGCCCGTGGACGATCCGGACGACTGCATCGTGTTCCTCCCGACGACTGGGCGGTGGTGCACCCCCACCTGCCTCATGGGGCATGGTGGCGGACGGTGCTCAACGCCCGCTCAACGTGCTTTGTCCGGTTTTCCGGGCCGGTCCGCCCCGCCGTTCCGCCGCTCAACGCCCCTCAACACGGCTCAACGGGCCGCTCAACGCCGAACGGGCAGCCGCTCGGCTGCCCGTTCGGGTCGTGCGGGGGATGCGGTTCAGGTGGTGACGAGGTCGGCGCAGGCCGGCACCTGGGCCATCAGCTCCTGCAGCTCCGCCCCCTGGAAATCGGCGAGCCCGTAGTCGCTCTGGCCCAGTTGCTCGATCTCGGCGTTGACCTGCTCGACCGCGGCGTCGACCGACGCGCGGTCCGGGGCCTGCTGGATGATGACCGCGGCGCCCAGAGTGATCGAGGACAGGTCGTTCAGGTAGGCCAGGTAGCCGTCGTGCAGATCCTGTCCCCCGGCGACCGTGGGCGCGTCCAGCGCGTTCAGCCGATCGGTCATGCCCAGCAGCGTGTCGGTCAGATCGCCGTAGTAGGTGACGTACGCGTCGCGGTACTCGGCGTCGGTGGCCGTGTCGTCGACCGTGGGCACCGCGAACAGCGAGCCCAGCAGGACGCCCAGATCGGTGCAGCTGGTCTCCAGCCAGGCCTGGGTGGTCGCGTCGAGCGAGGCCGGCTCGACGACGGTGACCGTCCGGTCGCCGGCGGTGGTGGACGGATCGGCCGGCCGGGAGGGGCTGCTGGACGAACTCGACGACGAGGAGGACGAGGAGGACGAGGGGGCCGAACTGGCGGAGGTGGCGGCCACCGTGCCCCCGGCGGACGGCGTACCGGCGGTCGCCGACGAACAGGCGACGGTGAACGCCGCGGTGGACACGAGCGCGGCGGCGGCCAGGCTCTGCTTCAGGTAGTTGCGCAGCTTCATGCTCAAGGCACCTCAAAGAGACGTCCCGCAGGCGGGATCACCGGAATGGAAAGGTTTTTCGCCGCAACGCCGGGCGTGCGGTCGAACGCTCAGCAGGAGCGCTTCCACCTGGTTTCGAGACGTCTGGGCCGCCGGATGTGACCTGGATCACGAATCGAGCCGGACGCGAGCGGATCAGCTCGCGCCCACCAGCTCCCCGTCATCCGCCACGTCGGCACCGTCCCCGGCGGCGTCACTCGCAGCGTCACCGGCCACCGAGGTCGACGCGGTCACCGCTGCGGGCCGGTCCCGGATCCGCTGGCTGATCACCTGCGAGATCCCGTCGCCGCGCATCGAGACGCCGTACAGGGCGTCGGCCGATTCCATGGTGAACTTCTGGTGGGTGATGACGATCAGCTGCGAGGACTCCCGCAGCTCGGCCATCAGCGACACCAGCCGGGTCAGGTTGACCTCGTCCAGCGCCGCCTCCACCTCGTCCATCACGTAGAACGGGCTGGGCCGGGCCCGGAAGATGGCCACCAGCAGGGCGACCGCGGTGAGCGACCGCTCCCCACCGGAGAGCAGGCTCAGCCGCTTCACCTTCTTGCCCGGCGGCCGGGCGTTGACCTCGATACCGGTGGCCAGCATGTCCGACGGGTCGGTCAGCACCAGCTCGCCGTCGCCGCCCGGGAACAGGGTGGAGAAGACGATCTTGAACTCCCGTTCGACGTCCCAGTACGCCGCCTCGAACAGCTCCAGGATCTTCTCGTCGACGTCCTTGATCACCTGGAGCAGGTCCTTGCGGGTGGACTTGAGGTCCTCCAGCTGGGTGGACAGGAACTTGTGCCGCTCCTCCAGCCCGGCGTACTCCTCCAGGGCGAGGGGATTGACCTTGCCGAGCGCGGTCAGGTCCTTCTCGGCCCGGCGCAACCGGCGCTCCTGGGTCGGCCGGTCGTAGGGCATCGAGGGCGGCGCGGCGACCTCCTCGCCGCGTTCCTTGGCCGCCTCGTACTCGGCCATCTCCTGCGGGTTCGGCGGGACCGGCACGGCCGGCCCGTAGCCGGCGATGAGGTCCTCGGCCGGGATCGCGAACTCCTCGACCGCGCGGTCGGACAGCTGCTGGGCGAGCATCGTCTGCTGGGCCCGCAGCACCTCGCCCGAGTGCACCGCGCTGGTCAGCTTGTCCCACTGCCCCTGCAGCTCGGCGGCCCGGGCCCGGGCCTCGTGCAGGACGGCGTCGACCTCGGCGCGGCGCTGCGCGCAGGTGTCCTTCTCCGCGGCCGCCTCGGCCAGCGAGACGGCCAGCCGGGCCGCGACCCGCTCCCCCAGCTCGGCGACCCGGGTGGCGACGGCGGCCTGGGCGACCCGCCGTTCGTTGGCGGCGGCGATGCGGCGGCGCTGGTCGCGTTCGGCCGCCGCCGCCCGGCGCAGCGACTCGCCGGCCCCGGCCGCGTTGGCCGCCCGCTCCTGGGCGGAGCGGTGCACCAACCGGGCCTCGACCTCGCGCTGCCGCGCCTCGTCGGCGGCGTCGGCCAGCTCGTCGCGCAGCGAGGTGTCCACCTCGACCGGCGCCTCCTCCGACTCCGCCGCCGCCAGCCGGGCGGCCAGCTCGTCGACGGCCTGCCGGTGCTGTTCGCGGGCGGCCTCGGCGGCCTGCCGGCGCTCCTCGAGCCGGCTCGCCTCGGCGGCCGCGGCCCGGGCCGCGGAGCCGAAGCGCCCCAGTTCCTCGGCCACGGCCGACATGTGGGCGTCGGACTCGTTCAACGCCGCGAGCGCGGCCGCCGCCGCGGCGTCGGCCGCGGCGCCGCGGGCCGTGGCGGCGGCCCGCGCGGTCTCCAGCTCGGCGATGCGGGTCTGCGCCGCGTCCAACTCGGCCGCGGCCTGGTCCCGGGTCGCCTGGATCTCCAGCAGGGTCTGGCCGCCGGCACTGCCACCGTGCGCCCAGTCGGGCCCGATCACGTCGCCGTCCGCGGTCACGCACCGCACGTCGGGCAGCTCGCCGATGAGGGCGACGGCCGCGGCCGGATCGGCGACCACGGCGACCCGTTCCAGGGTCCGCTCCAGCGCCGGCAGCATCGCCTCCGGCGCGCGGACCAGGTCCACGGCCCACCGCGCACCGGCCGGCAGCTCGGGCCAGGATCGCCGGTCGGGCCGGCTGCGCGCGGCCTGGATCAGCAGGCCGGCCCGGCCGCTGTCCTTGCGGCGGAGCAGCTCCAGCGCCTGCACCGCGTCGGGCACTGACCTCACCGCGACGGCGTCGGCGATCGCGCCGAGCGCGGCGGCCACCGCGGTCTCGAAGCCGGGGGTGACGGTGATCGCGTCGGCGACCCCGCCGACCAGTCCGGGCACCCCGGCCCCGGCGGCCAGCAGATCGGCGGTGCCGTCACGCCGGTCCAGGCCCAGCGCGAGCGCGTCGACCCGGGCCCGCAGCGCGGACGCCGCGCTCTGCGCGGTCCGCAGCTCGTCGGTCAGCTCGGCCGCGGCCGTGCGGGCCAGCTCCAGCTCCTCGGTCGCCTGCTCGTGCGCCTCGTCCAGGCCGACCTCGGAGGAGTCCAGATCGCCGACCGTGCCCTGGGCGCGGGCGAACTCGGCCTGCGCGGCGGCGGCCCGGTCCCGGGCCTCGGTGACGGCGGCGGAGAGCCGCTGCACCTCGTCGGTGCCGGCGGACAGCCGCGACCGCGCCGCGTGCACCTGCCCGGACAGCTTGGCCAGGCCCTCCCGGCGGTCGGCGATGAGCCGGGTCGCGGCGGCCAGCTCGTGGTCGGCGGCCCGCAGCGCCTGTTCGCGCGCGGTGCGTTCCTCGGAGGCCTCCGCCAGCTGCTCGGCGGCCGCATCGACCGCCTCCACCAGGGCCTCGTGCTCGGCCTCGGCCCGCTCGGCCCTGGCCTCCAGCTCGTCGGGATCGCGGCGGGACTCGGC
>NZ_JBMDXT010000416.1:0-3959 GCF_048594475.1 Nakamurella sp.
CAACCCCACCCCGACCGCCGCCCCCACCAACAGCCCGACCAGCACCACGACCCACTGCCGCCGCAACACCCGCAGGTACTCGCGCAGGTCCACCACTCCCCCTTGACCGGCCGAAGCCCTGCCGAAGCCCGCCACCACCAGAGACCGAAACCACCACCACCGGTGATACGCTCCGTAGCGGGCAAGGTACGGAAAGTCACAGTATGTGCCATCGGCCGTGAAGAGGCCAAGGGGGTCACCGCGTTGCGCCTGCTGGCAAGCCGTGTGATCGAGTGGCTGTCGCGTCGACGACATCTGTGGCTATTGGTGTTCGACACGAGTGTATGGCTGGCGGCCGTCGCCTTTGCAGCCATTTCCCGGATGGATTTTCAGGCCGATCGGGTGCCGTGGGGTCCGACCATGGTGGTGGCCATGGTGACCGCTGCGATCTATGCCGTCGTCGCGTGGGTCACCCGCCTGCACGACGGGCGGTCGCCACTGGGCAGCCTCGACGAGACGATCAGGCTCGCCGCGGTCGCTCTGTGCGTGGGCGTTGCGGTCTATCTGGGCAACCTGCTGACGATCGCCCTGGTGCCCCGGTCGGTTCCGTTGATCGCGACGATCTGCGCCGTCGTGGCCATGGCATGGGGTCGCGCCCTGGTGCGGGCGGTCCGGGAGAATTCGACCATCGCCGACGTGGCGGGACGCGGTCAGCCCGTGCTCGTCATCGGTGCGGGGTCCGGCGGCCGCCAGCTGATCAAGTCGATGACCCGTGATCCGGCCGCCCGGTGGTCACCCATCGGCATCCTCGACGACGATCGGCGCAAACGTCACCTGCGCATCGACGGCGTCCCCGTCCTCGGACCGATCGGTGAGATCTCGTCGGCCGCTCGCGGAGCGGGGGTGTCAACCGCGGTGGTCGCAATCCCGAGTGCCTCCTCCGCCCTGCTGCGCAGGATCTCGGCCGCCGCCGCGCAGGCGCAGTTGAGCCTCAAGGTGCTGCCCGGGGTCGGTGAACTTCTGGACGGGCGGGTCGGCATCCACGATGTGCGCGACATCAACCTTCCGGACCTGCTCGGCCGCCGGCAGATCGACACCGACGTCGCGGCGATCGCCGGCTATCTGACCGGGCAGCGGGTCCTGGTGACCGGAGCCGGCGGCTCCATCGGCTCGGAGCTGTGCCGTCAGATCAGTCGCTGGAACCCCGCCCAGTTGGTTCTGCTGGATCGGGACGAATCGGCACTGCACGCCGTCGAGTTGTCGATCGAGGGTCGCGCCTTGCTGAACTCGCGGAACATCGTCCTGGCCGATATTCGCGACGGCCGGCGGATCGCCGGCATCTTCCGGGAGTACCGGCCGCAGGTCGTCTTCCACGCCGCGGCGCTCAAGCACCTGCCGATGCTCGAACGGTATCCGGCCGAGGCGGTCAAGACCAACATCTGGGGGACCCAGGCGGTGCTGGACGCCGCGGCCGCTGCGGGAGTCGATCGGTTCGTCAACATCTCCACCGACAAGGCGGCCGACCCGATCAGCGTGCTCGGCTACGCCAAGCGCATCGCCGAGGGTCTCACCGCGGACATGGCCGCGCGAGCCGAAGGCACCTACCTGAGCGTGCGTTTCGGCAATGTGCTCGGGAGCCGGGGCTCGGTGCTCACCGCCTTCGCCGCCCAGATCGCGGCGGGCGGGCCGGTGACCGTCACCCACCCCGACGTCACACGGTACTTCATGACCGTGGACGAGGCGGTGCAGCTGGTGGTCCAGGCTGCGGTGCTGGGCCGCGACGGGGAGGCCCTCGTGCTGGACATGGGGGAGCCGGTCCGGATCGACACCGTCGCCCGGCAACTCATTGCGTTGTCCAACCGCGACATCGCTATCGAGTACACCGGCCTCCGATCGGGCGAGAAGATGCACGAGGCCCTGCTGGCCGCAGGCGAGCTGGACCAACGGCCCAGGCACCCTCTGGTGTCCCATGTCGTCGTGCCCCGGGTCAGTCCACACGTGGGGCTCAGCATTCCGGTCGACCGGCCCGACGCGTCGATCACGAGGTGTCTGCGTGACATGTGTGCAGAGATGAGTCTGGCCCTGGACCGGCCGCCGACCCTGGCGGGATGAATCGGCGGGCGATGACGGGGCCGGGGGTGGCTGCCATCCGCGTCCTACTGCCGGGACCGCTCGCGGCGCACGCGTGAGAACACCAGGTGGAACAGGCCGAGCGCGACGAGCATGCCCATCGCCCGGGTGGTGAAGGTAAAGACGCCACCCCAGACAAGATTGACCAGCCCGCCGATCACCACGGCCAGTGCCAGCATCCGGACCGGGGTGGCGGCCCTCTCCGCCGGGCCGGGGCCGCTGATCGCGCCCAGGCGTCGGTCGAGCCACCGGATGGCCAGGGCGAGCAGGATCATCCCGCCGACGATGAGCACCAGGCCCAGATTCCAGATCAGCTCGCCGACAATGGTTGCTGCGTCACTGAACTCGGGAACATCCAGATTTCCGGGTTGGGTGATGGCGACGATCTCGGCGCCGAACCCCACGGGCTTGCCCGGCCATATGCTGCGGGGGACCCAGAAGACCGTCGTCGCCCAGATCGTCGAGCCGAAGGTCGGAGAGATCACCCCGTCCCAGTAGGCGGACGCGATCTGGGCGCAGCTGACGAAGGGTCCGGTGACGGAGGCGATGCCCTCGCCCGGCGGGGCCTGATACCCCCACGTCTCCTTGACGAAGGCCAGCCGTTGCTGGACCAGGTAGACCAGGGCCGGCGCCGTTCCGGCCAGCAGGATCACCTTCGGCACGTAGTTGGTCCGGCGGGCGCTGTAGATCACGGCCATGGTGCAGACGATCGACCCGAGGACCAGGCGGCCGAACGATCGGAACACGAATTCGTAGTACAGCGCGGATGTCACCAGCACGCCCGAGAGCAGCAGGGCCCTCGTCGCACCCGATACCGATTCGCTCAGTGCCAGGGTGAGGACGAGGATCGACAGGGCGCCGAGTGATTGCGGCAGCCGTAGCCAGGCCGCCGCGTCGACGTGGTTCAACACCAAAGCGGCGGCCATGAGCGCGCCGCCGAGGCGCCATCCCGTGGCCGGCGAGATCAGCGGCCGGCGGGCCGGCCGGGCACCCGCCGGCAAGGGCATGGTCGCGCTCGTCGTCCGAGCGGGCGGGCCGGCGTCGGAACTCACGATGAGCACCACGGCCATGAGCGCGACGGCCAGGCTCAGGCAGACCAAAAGCCAGCCGGCACCGACGGCCTCGGCGCGCGTCGATCCGACAATGCCCGCATAGGCGGCCGGAAAGGCCACGAATAGGGCCGTCGCATAGCAGAAAACCGACGAGGCGTTGACGAGGGGACCGCCCTGGCGCAGGTATCCCCACAGTGCGAAGGCGAAGACGATGACGGCCGGCGGGATGAGGTCGCCCATGGTCATCTGGCCGGACGCATAGACCGCCGCAACGAGCGAGTACACCACCAGCCACCCGAGAACGACCAGAGTGTGCCCGGCCCGGGTGCGGACCGCGAACTCGCCGCCCGGCCGCCCGCGGTCCTGGATCACACCGTTGCCGCCCATGCCCCCGTGATCCGGTCAGAAGGCGGCATCGGACCGTCACCGACCGCCCCGGCGGCACCGGTCGACGGCGGGACGGGCCGCGGGCGGCCGGTCACCACCGGCATCCTGGCCGCCCCGCACGGACGACGAAGCAGGGCGTCGTGGACCGGAAGTCGGCCCGACCCGGTGACTCGGAAGGTAGGCGTTTGCACGACGGCTGGCTCCCTGGCCTTGAGTCACTGCGACACCTGGCAACTACCAGTAGTATATGCAACGCTACGGAGCGTATCACTGGTGGTGGCGGGCTTCGGCAGGGCTTCGGCCGGTCAAGGGGGAGTGGTGGACCTGCGCGAGTACCTGCGGGTGTTGCGGCGGCAGTGGGTCGTGGTGCTGGTCGGGCTGTTGGTGGGGGCGGCGGTCGGGGTGGGGTTG
>NZ_JBMDXT010000417.1:0-3754 GCF_048594475.1 Nakamurella sp.
GCCGCCGCCGGGCGCACGGTCGAGCGGGTCACCGGCGCGGCCTCCGTGGTGCGGTCGCTGGAAGAGGCCGGCGTCGACGTCGTCTTCGGCATCCCCGGCGGCGCGGTGCTGCCGGTCTACGACCCGTTGCTGGACTCCACCCGGGTCCGCCACGTGCTGGTCCGCCACGAGCAGGGTGCCGGGCACGCGGCCACGGGATACGCCCAGGCCACCGGACGCGTCGGCGTCTGCATGGCCACCTCCGGCCCGGGGGCGACCAACCTGGTCACCCCGATCGCCGACGCGCAGATGGACTCGGTGCCGATGGTGGCCATCACCGGTCAGGTCGGCCGGTCCATGATCGGCACCGACGGCTTCCAGGAGGCCGACATCTGCGGCATCACGATGCCGATCACCAAACACAACTTCCTCGTCACCGACCCGGCCGAGATCCCACAAACGATCGCGGCCGCGTTCCACCTGGCGGCAACCGGCAGACCCGGTGTCGTCCTGGTGGACATCCCCAAGGACGTCCTGCAGTCGGAGACCACCTTCGTCTGGCCGCCGGACCTCCAGCTCCCGGGTTACCGGCCGACCATGCGGCCGCACGCGGGACAGATCGCCGCCGCCGCCAAGCTGATCGCGAACTCGCGGCGTCCGGTGCTCTACGTCGGTGGTGGGGTGTTGAAGGCTCGGGCGACCGAGTCCCTTCGACAGCTGGCCGAGTCGACCGGTATTCCGGTCGTCACCACGCTCATGGCCCGTGGCGCCTTCCCGGATTCGCACATCCAGCACCTGGGGATGCCGGGAATGCACGGCACGGTGGCGGCGGTGGCGGGCATGCAGCGGGCGGACCTCATCGTCGCCCTTGGCGCCCGCTTCGACGATCGGGTCACCGGCCAGCTTTCGACCTTCGCGCCCGGCGCGACGATCATCCACGCCGACATCGACCCGGCCGAGATCGGCAAGAACCGCATCGCGGACGTGCCGATCGTCGGCGACGTCGGTGAGGTGATCGCCGACCTGGTGGTGGCCGTCGCGGCCGAGCAGGCGGCCGGCGCGGTCGCCGACCTCACCGCCTGGTGGGCCGAGCTCGACGACTTCCGGGACACGTTCCCGCTGGGCTACGACTGGCCCAACGACGGGTCGCTGTCCCCGCAGTACGTCATCGAGCGGCTGGGCCGGATCGCCGGGCCGGACGCCATCTACGCGGCCGGCGTCGGCCAGCACCAGATGTGGGCGGCCCAGTTCATCAGCTACGAGAAGCCGTACACCTGGCTCAACTCGGGCGGGCTGGGCACCATGGGGTACGCGGTGCCGGCGGCGATGGGCGCCAAGATGGGCCGGCCGGACGCCACCGTCTGGGCGATCGACGGCGACGGTTGCTTCCAGATGACCAACCAGGAGCTGGCCACCTGCGCGATCGAGGGCATCCCGATCAAGGTGGCGGTCATCAACAACGGCAACCTGGGCATGGTCCGGCAGTGGCAGACCCTGTTCTACGGCGAGCGCTACAGCAACACCGATCTGGGCACGCACAAGCACCGGATCCCGGACTTCAAGATGCTGGCCGAGTCCTACGGCTGCGTCGGACTGCGCTGCGAGTCCAAGGAGGAGGTCGACAAGACCATCGAGGCGGCGATGGAGATCAACGACCGGCCCGTGGTCGTCGACTTCACCGTCGGCAAGGACGCGCAGGTCTGGCCGATGGTGGCGGCGGGCACCGGCAACGACCAGATCATGGCCGCCCGCGGCATCCGGCCCCTCTTCGACGAGGAGTAACCCGCACCGCACCCGCGGGCGCGCGAAAGCGCGTCCGCGTGTGCCGGTGCGCCGTCCACCCGATAGCCTGTCCGGTCGGCTGCCCTTCTCCGGGGCCCGACCCTCACCGAGGAGTGCAATCCCTTGTCCCGCCACACGTTGTCCGTGCTCGTGGAGAACAAGCCCGGCGTGCTCGCCCGGGTGTCATCACTGTTCTCCCGCCGCGGCTTCAACATCCACTCGCTGGCGGTCGGGCCGACCGAGAACCCCGAGGTCTCCCGGATGACCATCGTGGTCGCGGTGGAGGGGTTGCCGCTCGAGCAGGTCACCAAACAGCTCAACAAGCTGGTGAACGTGCTCAAGATCGTCGAACTGTCGCCCACCCAGGCGGTCCAGCGCGAGCTCCTGCTGATCAAGCTGCGGTCCGACGGCACCACCCGCCCGCAGATCGTCACCATCGTCGACATGTTCCGGGCGCACATCATCGACATCACTCCGGACGCGGTCACCGTCGAGGCCACCGGCACCAGCGACAAGCTGGACGCCCTGGTCAAGATGTTGGAGCCGTTCGGCGTCCGGGAGATGGTGCAGTCCGGCATGGTGGCGCTCGGCCGCGGGCCGCGCTCCATCACCTCCTCCAGCAGCAGAGCAGACTGATCCGGGCCCGACGCCTGTCACCCCCGGATGTCACCCACGAAAAGAAAGCAGGAACCCAACCCATGGCCGTGGAGATCTTCTACGACGACGACGCCGACCTGTCGATCATCCAGGGGCGCAAGGTCGCCGTCATCGGCTACGGCTCGCAGGGCCACGCGCACTCGCTGAGCCTGCGCGATTCGGGCGTCGACGTCCGGGTCGGGCTGCCCGAGGGCTCCAAGTCCCGGCAGAAGGCGGCCGACCAGGGCCTGCGCGTGGTCACTCCGGCCGAGGCGGCGGCCGAGGCCGACGTGATCATGATCCTGACGCCGGACCACGTCCAGCGGCACGTCTACGCCGAGTCGATCGAGCCGCACCTGAGCGCCGGCAAGGCGCTGGCCTTCGGCCACGGCTTCAACATCCGGTTCGGCTACATCAAGCCGCCGGCCGACGTCGACGTCATCATGATCGCCCCGAAGGGCCCGGGTCACCTGGTCCGCCGCGAGTTCGTCGACGGCAAGGGCGTCCCGTGCCTGATCGCCGTCGAGCAGGACGCCTCCGGCGGCGCGCAGGCGTTGGCGCTGTCCTACGCGCGGGCCATCGGCGGCACCCGGGCCGGCGTCATCAAGACGACCTTCCCGGAGGAGACCGAGACCGACCTCTTCGGCGAGCAGGCCGTGCTCTGCGGCGGCATGTCGCGGCTGGTCCAGCAGGGCTTCGAGACGCTGATCGAGGCCGGCTACCAGCCGGAGATCGCATACTTCGAGTGCCTGCACGAGCTGAAGCTGATCGTCGACCTGATGTACGAGGGCGGCATCGCCAAGCAGCGCTGGTCGGTGTCGGACACCGCCGAGTACGGCGACTACGTGTCCGGCCCGCGCGTGGTCGACGACCACGTCAAGGAGAACATGCAGACCATCCTGGCCGAGATCAAGGACGGCTCCTTCGCCGCCCGCTTCATCGCCGACCAGGACGCCGGGGCGCCGGAGTTCAAGAAGCTGCGGGCCGAGCAGGAGCAGCACCCGATCGAGGAGACCGGCCGCAAGCTGCGCCCGATGATGAGCTGGGTCGCGCAGACCGACGACTACGAGGGCACCGCCGCTCGCGGCTGATCGACACCGCCGCTCGCGGCTGATCGGCACCGCCGCCCGCGGCTGCGTTCTCGCCCGGCACGACAACGGCGCCACCGGAATCCGGTGGCGCCGTTGTCGTCGGGTCAGAAGGTCTTGCCGCCGACCGAGCGGAACCAGGCCCGCGACTGGCTGTTGAGCATGAACACCACGATCAGCACCGGCACGACGACGCCGAGCAGGTAGCTGATGCCGAACGCGCCGGAGACGATCAGCCCGACGATGGCCAGGACCGCGTACAGCGCGCA
>NZ_JBMDXT010000418.1:0-9645 GCF_048594475.1 Nakamurella sp.
GGGGGGGGGGTGCCATCCCTTGCGGGGCCCCGGGGGGGGGCGGGCCGGTGGGGCGCCCGGCCCCCCCCCCCCCGGGGGGGGCCCGGACCCGCCCCACCGGCACCCCCGCACACGCCGAGAGCCCGGCTCGGCATGCGCCGAACCGGGCCCTCGGGCCGTGCGAGCGTCAGCCTGCCGCGTCCGCGTCGACGGCGGGTCCGCCGGTCCGGGCCATGCCCCGGGCGACGGCGTCGATCAGGTACGGCCGCATCTGCACGGCCGGGATGATCGTGTGCACCGAGCCGACCTCGCGGGCCCGCTCGATGTTGTGGATCTGCTCGAACTCCACGGCGACCTCGCCGAGCTTCTCGGACCGCACCGCGGCCCGGGTCTCGGCCAGTTCGACCCGCAGCCGGCTGCGCTCGGCGTCGTCGGAGGCCTCCGCGATGGCCGCCTCCAGCGCCGTGACCCGGCTGTCCTTCGCCGTCCGGGTGTTCACGTCACGGGTGAACACGACCGCCGCGGCCGGCGCGCCACCGATGACCGAGGCGTACGAGCCCTCGATCGCGATGACCTCCATGTTGTCGTTGAGCGCTCCGGAGAACACCACGAACGCGCCACCGTGGTAGCGGGAGATCACGGTGAAGATGATCGGGCCGTCGAAGTTGACGATGGCCCGGCCGATCTCGGCGCCGTACTCGAGCTGGATGTTGCGCAGCGACTCCGGCGAGCCGTCGAACCCGGACAGGTTCGCCAGCACGACCAGCGGACGCGACCCCGAGGCGGAGTTGATGGCCCGCGCGGCTTTCTTGCTCGACTTGGGGAACAGCGTGCCACCGGAGAAGGAGTCCGGACCGTCGGTGGGCAGGAAGCCGCGCCGGGCGACCGGCCGCGACTCGATCCCCAGGATCGCCACCGGGTAGCCGCCCAGGTGGGCGTCGACCACGACCGCGGTGTCCGCCTCCGCCATGCCGGCCCACCGCTCCAGGGTCGGGTGGTCGGCGTCGGCGATCGCGCTGATCACCGCCCGGATGTCGAACGGCTTCTTGCGGTCCTTATTGGTCTCCTCGGCGAAGATCTCGCCGACCGTGGTGAACGGGCTGTCCGGGTGCACGTGCGGCGCCGACCGGACGTCGCGGTCCAGCGGATCGCTGGTCTGCGCCCGCCGCGGGTACTTCTCCCCCGGCGCGTGGTAGGCGTGCTCGTAGTGCTGGAACAGGATGTCCACCGCACCGGACAGGTTCGGCGCCCAGTACTGCGCCTCCCCGTTCGGGCCCATGACGCGGTCGTACCCGCCGATGCCGAAGTTGTCCTCGGCCGAGACACCACCGGAGTAGTCCAGGGACAGCTTGCCGGTGAGCACCATCGCCGAGTCCGGCGTCATGACCAGGATGCCCTTGGTGTGCATCAGCATCGTGGCCTCGGCGTTCCAGTACGGCTGGGCGCCCACGTTGATGCCGGACACGACGATGTTGATCTCGCCGCCGTTCTGGGTGAACAGCACGATCTCCCGCAGCGCCTTGGCCACCCCGTCCATGTTCTCCGTGCCGGAGTCCATGGAGATCTTGGCGCCCGAGGACAGGGTGAACCACTCGACCGGCAGATCCTTCTCGCCGGCCAGCTTGACCGCCTCGGCGATGAGGTTGCACTCGGCCACCGCGACGGTGCCCAGCGCCTTGGTCGGGTCGCCCATCATCAGCACCCGGGTCATGCCCTCCGGGTACCGCTCGGTCGGCGTGGTCACCAGGCCGACGATGACGCCGGCCTTGTTCTGCCCGGCCTCCCGCTCGACCGGTCCGAACGTGTTGTCGTCACCGAAGTCGTACTCGACGAACGTGCCGTTCGCGCCGGTCAGCAGCGGGATGATCTCGTACGGGTAGGCCGCGCCGCGGGCTGCGGACCGCTGCACCTTCAGGGCGTAGTCGTCCAGCACCGCCAGCGGCTCGGTCGGCGGATCGCTGACCGTCACCTGCACGCCGGCGCCGGCCTGGAACGCGAAGCGCAGGGCCACGTCCTTGAGCGAGGAGTCCTCCTGCCGCAGCCGCGCCAGCACGGTGATCTCGGACAGGCCGGTCCCCAGCGTCAGCGGGGCGGTGTCCTGCGCGAACCGGCCCAGATCGGACACCGGCACCTCGACCGGCGGCCATACGTGCAGGAAGATCGCGTTGTTCTGCAGCTTGCCGCTGTGCCCGGCCTGGGCCCGGCGGATCGACTCCAGGCAGGCGGCGAGCACGCGCTCGGCGACCGGGAACGACACGACCGCGCCGCTGGCGTCCCGCACCGGCGTGACGTCGCGGACCTCGGCCAGCGCGACCAGCCGCTCGTCGGCCGGGGTGTTCGGCGCGACGAGGTGGAACACGTACGTGCCCTCGGCCGCCGGCACCCGGGTGCCGGTGGAGTTCTTGAGCCGCCACAGATCCAGCCGCTGGCCGGTCAGCGGGTGCATGCCCCGGATGACCCGCTCCTCGGCCAGCCCGTGCGCCCCGGGCCGGAACGTGAACTGCAGGACGTCAGGGGCCTCGGTGTTGAACGCCACCGTGACCGTCACCCGCCGGCCGCCGGCGATGGTGCCGTAGTCCTGGAGCGTCGCGGCCAGCTCGGCCGAGATCGCATCCGGGTCCTCGGGGGCGTCCGCCCAGGCCACGTACAGGTCGGTGACCAGGTTGGCCGGATCCGGCACCCGGTTCGCCTCCGCGTCCACCGCGGACAGCGCCGCCGCGAGATCGGCGTGATCGGCCGTCGTCGAGATCAGGTACAGCCGGTTGCCGCCCAGCTCGTAGTTGCCGGTCAGCGACGGCCGCCCGTCGATCTCGGTGACCTGCAGATCCTCCAGGTCGCGGATCTTGTAGTACCGCCGGTTCATCACCTCGAGCATCGCCGGCACGCCGGACTTGCGGTTGAGCAGCTCCTCGGCCAGCAGCCGCACGACCGGCTCGGAGCTGGCCACCAGGCTGTCCATCAGCTCGGCCCGGTCGGCCCCGTCCGGGCTGGAGGCGAGCACCGCGACGTCCGCCCGGACCTGCTCGTACAGCGACGTCCGGGCCTCCTCGATGACCGGCCGCTCGTAGACCTCGTAGCGGATCGACCGGGCCAGGTCACCGATCAACGGGTAGCGCGACCGGGTCGCCACGACCAGGCGCTCGACGACGCCGCCGACGCGCTGCCGCACCTCCTCGCCCAGCACCGACGCGCGGGTGCGCCACCGCTCCAACAACCCGGCGACGATCGGGATCTGGTCCGCGACCCGCTCCTGCGCCAGGAAGACGCGGTAGACCGCTTCCTCCAGCGCCGGGCTCGGCTCCAGATCGGTGACGCCGTAATGCGCCAGCGCCTTGGCCAACCGGGCCCGGAAGCCCTCCGGCAGACCGGCCACCTCCAGGTCCAGCGACTGCAGGTAGGTGTGGAAGTACTCCCGCGGGCTGTGCACCTGCTCGTCGCCCGACTCCTCCTCGCCGGCCGGACGGTTCCGGGACAGCTCGGCCAGATCGGCGAAGGTCTCCATGACGTCCAGGGCGGCGCCGAGCAACTCGTCGTCGTCGAGCGGGATCTCCTCCCGCTCCTGGTCGTACTCGTTCCACAGGGTGCGGGCCCGCTGCGCGGACACGTCGTAGCCCATCACCAGGGCCCGCAGCGCGCGCAGGTCGCGGAACGCCTTGACCCGCAGGTCCGTCCGGTCGACCACCGTATCGGCCGAGAACTCGACCACCGGAGCGGTCGACGCCGCGCCCTCCTCCTCGATCTTGTCCAGCCGCAGCAGCGCGCCGCCGGCGTCGACCTGGGAGTTCACCGACGCGAGGATCTCCCGGACCCGGCCCGCGTACGGGGCCTTGACCGGGGTCTCCATCTTCATGGCCTCGAGGATGATGATCGTGTCCCCGGCCTCGACCTCGTCACCGGGCGCGGCCCGCAGCGCGACCACCACGGCCGGCGCGGGCGAGCGAACCATGCCGCCCTCGTCCCGGCTGACCCGGTGGCTGACGCTGTCGACCTCGACCAGGTGCCCGGCCGCGCTGGTCGACGCCACGATCTGGTGCCGGCGGTTGCCGATGGTCAGCCGGCTCTCGAACTGCGACTGCCGCTCCAGATCCAGCTCGACGACGCCGCCGCCGGGTACCTCGACCCGGTACCGGCGCGGGCTGATCTGCGCGATGGTCAGGGCGTACGTCTGGCCCCGGTAGCCCAGCTCGATCTCCCGGCCCACCTCGTGCGAGGCCTTGGGCCGGCCGCCCCGGGCGCTGCGCAGGAACGCGTCCCGCTCCAGCTGCTCCTCGGACTCGTACACGTCGGCGGCCACGTACAGCAGCGCGGCGTCCGCGCCGGCGGCCAGCTCCGGATCCTCGTGCAGGTTGGCCCGGTCCAGCCAGCCGGTGTCGGCAGTGCCGTCGATGACCTCGGGCCGGTCCAGCAGCTTGAGCAGGAACGACTTGGTCGTCGTGCCGCCCTTGACCACCACGGTGGTCTCCCGCAGCGCGACCCGCAGCCGGGCCAGCGCCTCGTCCCGGTCCCGACCCCACGCGATGATCTTGGCGACCATCGAGTCGTAGTCCGGGGAGATCGCGTCGCCGGTGGCGATGCCGGTGTCCACCCGGATGCCCGGGCCGACCGGCAGGTTCAGCAGCTCGACCTTGCCCGGCGACGGCGCGAACCCGTTGTCGGCGTCCTCGGCGTTGAGCCGCGCCTCCACCGAGGGACCGAACACCGGCGGGCACTCGCCGACCAGCTTGTACCCGTCCGCGACCAGGATCTGCAGCTTGACCAGGTCCAGGCCGGTCGACGCCTCGGTGATCGGGTGCTCCACCTGCAGCCGGGTGTTGACCTCCAGGAACGCGAAGGTCTTCTTCTCCGGCTGGTAGAGGAACTCCACGGTGCCGGCACCCTGGTAGCCGACCGCCAGCACCAGGTCGATCGCCCGGGCGGCCAGATCGTCGGCCTGCTCCTTGGTCAGCGCCGGGGAGAACGACTCCTCGATCAGCTTCTGGTTGCGTCGCTGGATCGAGCAGTCCCGTACGCCGGGCGCCCAGGCGTTGCCGTAGCTGTCGGCGATGACCTGGACCTCGATGTGCCGGCCACCCTGGACCAGGTGCTCCATGAAGATGACGTGGTCGTTGAACGCCTTCTGCGCCTCGGACTGGGTGCGCTCGATGGCCTCTTCCAGCTCCGCGGGGTCGAACACCATCCGGATGCCCCGGCCGCCACCGCCGCTGCGGGCCTTGAGGATCATCGGGTAGCCGATGCTCTTGGCGTGCTCGAGCGCTTCTTCCATCGTCTCGACGGGACCGCCGGACCACGGCGCCACCGGCACCTTGGTGGCCTCGGCCATGTACTTGGCCTGCACCTTGTCACCCAGCTTGCGCATGGCCTCCGGCGGCGGACCGATGAATTTCACGCCCACCTCGGCGCACAGCTCGGCGAAGACCGGGTCCTCCGCGACGAAACCCCAGCCGACCCAGGCGGCGTCCGCCTTGGACTCCACCAGGGCCTTGCGCAGCACCTCGTGGTCCAGATACGGGCTGCTGAGCTCGCCCTTCTCCCGGATCACCACGCCCTCGTCGGCCAACCGCACGAACAACGCACCACGCTCGGACTCGGTGTGCAGGGCCACGACCTTGATCCCGTAGCCGAACTCCGCGTTCAACTCGCGGACCGCCCGGATCAGCCGGACCGCCGGCTCACCCCTGTTGATCACCGCAATACGAGAAAACATGCCTGGTGCTCCTCCATCCACTTCGACCCAAGAGCGCCTCGCTCCCGACCCGGCCACTGCCGTCGCGCCCGAAGCTCCGGTGGGCGCGCGACGGGTTTCCGGTCCCCGGAAAGCGGTCGACGCATGCACTGCAATGTGCCCGCTTCATCCTGGCCTGTTCGGGCCGCTCGCGCTCTCCCAACATCGCAGTTCGGGCGTCAATCACACGGTCGCCCACATCCGCCGCGGCTCAGGTGTAGCGGGAGGCCACCCGTCCGGCCCGTAGACCGTATCCGGGGCCGTGCGTGACCGCGTGTACGAGAAGCGGATGCAGCTGGTGCAGCCCGATCAGCTCCGGCCAGTCGGCGCGCAGGCCGGCCGCCTCGGCGTACGCCGATTGCACCAGCGCCAGGTGCTCGGCCCGAACAGCGCGAGCATGGCCAGGTCGGTCAACCCGTGGCCGCCGTGCGCGGCCGGGTCGATCAGCACGGCCGCCGGGCCACCCCGGGAGCCGCCGGCCGCCGGGTCCTCGAGCGCGCCGTAGAGCACGTTGCCGCCCCAGAGATCGCCGTGGATGCGGGCGGGCGGGGCGTCGTCGTCGAACTCGCCGTCGGCCAAACGCCGGGCCACCCGTTCGACGTCGCGCCGCGCGGCGTCGGACAGGTTGCCGATGCGATGGGCGGCATGCGCGTACGGCAGCAGGCGCTCGGCCGCGTAGAACGCGCCCCAGCGGTGGTGGGCGCGGATCGGCAGCCGCTGCCGGCCGATCCACCCGTCGCCGGTCCATCCCGGCGGCGCCGCCCCGAACGCCGGGGCCCCCGCGCGGTGGGTCCGGGCCAGCGAACGGCCGAACGCCTCGGCCGCGGCCCGGCCGGCCGGCGCGGTGGCCACCCGGTCCAGTTCGATGCGGGTGCGGTCGACCTGCCGGACCCCGACGACGGCGGTCCCGCCGGCCGCGGCCAGCCAGCCCAGGCCGGCCGCCTCCCAGGCGAAGAAGCCGGCCGGCGCGTCGGCCCGCTCCTTGACGAACGTCGGCACGCGCCGGCCTCCGACTCAGGCGAGCCCGAGGGACTTCATGCGTTCGGTGTGCCCCTGCTGCAACCGGCGGAACAGGGCGGCGATGCCGGCCAGGTCGCCGGAGCCGGTGACGATCAGCTCGGCCAGCGTGTCCCGATCGGCCACCACGTACTGGGCCTGGGTGATCGCCTCGCCGAGCAGCCGGCGACCCCACAGCGCCAGCGGGCCGGCCACCCGCGGGTCGGCTTGGCAGGCCTTGCGCACCTCGCGGACGGCGAACGCGGAGTGACCCGAGTCGGCCAGCACCTCGAACACCAGGTCCCGGGTGACCGGGTCCAGCCACTCGGCGATCTCCCGGTAGAAGTCGGCCGCGAGCCCGTCCCCGACGTGCGCCTTGACCAACGACTCCAACCAGGAGTGCGGGGCCGTCGAGTCGTGGAACGCGTCGAACGGGGCGATGAACGGCGTCATGGCGTCCTCGACCGACACGCCGCGCGCGCCCAGGTGCCGGGCCAGCGCGGTGAAGTGCCCCATCTCGGCGGTGGCCATCGCGGACAGCTGCACCCGGCCGGCCAGGGTCGGCGCCCACCGCGCGTCCGCGGCCATCCGGTCGAACGCCGACAGCTCGCCGTAGGCGAGCACGCCGAGCAGGTCCACCACCGCGGGATCGGGCGCGGGCAACGAGACCGGTACCGAGGATCCTGGCGCGGCGGCGGCCGCGGCCGGGTCGGCCGGATGCGTTGTGCCCATGTTCACTCCCACGCCCTTTGCTGTCGACCGCCACGTTCGACCGAACTGTCGGCGAACCGCGCAGCGACGAGCCTAACGCCGCGCCGGGGCGGTCCGACCGCCGATCGGTCGTTGTGGTGGGCCGACCGGGTACGATGGGCAGGACGGTGCGACCTGCGCACCGCGGTACTGTGCGCGCGTCACCCGCGCGGATGGCCGAATCGGACCGACTGCCCGTCGGACCGGCCGGGGCGTCGTACGACGCCCGGCCGACCAGGCATTGCGGCGCGCCAGTGTGAACGCGCCCCGGGGACCCGCCCCAGCGGGCCCGGAACGAACGACTCGGGCAGCTCGACGACGACGGTTCGCCGCCCGGGCGAGACATCCAGCGAACAGTCCCGGGCATTGGTGTACCCGCCGATCGCCGGGATTGCCTTCTCTGTGTCGCGTGAACGCGCGCGGACGACACGGAAGGCCCGCCCGCATGACCGAGAACGACCAGCCCGACCACCAGGCGATCACCCCCGTGGTCACCGACCCGGTGGCCATCGACCCGGCGCCCATCGACCCGGTGGCCATCGACCCCGATGGCGTCGTCGCCGACGCCGCCATCGACCCAGCCGACGCCGAGATCTCGCACCCGCTGTCCGGTGATGCCCAGGTCCGGCCCGAATCCCCCACCTTCGCCGAGTTCGGCGTGGACGACCGGATCGTCCGGACGCTGGCCGAGGCCGGCATCGAACACGCCTTCGCCATCCAGGCGTTGACCCTGCCCATCGCGCTGACCGGGTCGGACCTGATCGGCCAGGCCCGCACCGGCATGGGCAAGACGCTGGGCTTCGGCGTCCCGCTGCTGCACCGGCTCGCCCACGACGCGCTGATGGCCCCGGATGCCGCCGGCAAGCTGCCGGCCGGCCGCGCGCCCCGGGCCGTGGTCATGGTCCCGACCCGGGAGCTGTGCGTCCAGGTGACCCGGGACCTGCACGCGATCGGCAAGGCCGTCGGCCTGGCCGTCACCGCGGTGTACGGCGGCCGGGCCTACGAGCCCCAGATCAACGCGCTGCAGTCCGGGGTCGACCTGGTGGTCGGCACCCCGGGCCGGCTGCTGGACCTGGCCAACGGCGGGCACCTGGTGCTCGGCGGCGTGAAGATCCTGGTCCTGGACGAGGCCGACGAGAGGCTCGACCTCGGCTTCCTGCCCGACATGGAGAAGGTGCTGGACCTGGTTCCGCGGGCCAAGCAGACCATGCTGTTCTCGGCGACCATGCCCGGCCCCATCCTGACCCTGGCCCGCACCTTCATGGCGCAGCCGGTGCACATCCGGGCCGAGGCGGCCGCCGAGGGCGCCACCCACAGCTCCACCCGGCAGTTCGTCTACCGGGCCCATGCGCTGGACAAGGTCGAGATGCTCTCCCGGGTGCTGCAGGCCCGGGACCGCGGGCTGACCATGGTGTTCACCCGGACCAAGCGCACCGCCGCAAAGGTGGCCGAGGAACTCGAGGAGCGCGGCTTCGCGGCCGCCGCGGTGCACGGAGACCTGGGCCAGGGCGCCCGGGAGCAGGCACTGCGCGCGTTCCGGTCGGGCAAGGTCGACGTGCTGGTCGCCACCGACGTCGCGGCCCGCGGCATCGACGTCGAGGACGTCACCCACGTGGTCAACTTCCAGTGCCCGGAGGAGGAGAAGACCTACGTGCACCGGATCGGCCGCACCGGCCGGGCCGGCAAGACCGGCATCGCCGTCTCCTTCATCGACTGGGACGACGTGCCCCGCTGGAAGCTGATCAACGAGGCGCTGGGCCTGGACTTCGCCGACCCGGCGGAGACCTACTCGACGTCGGCGCACCTGTTCAGCGATCTGGACATCCCCGAGGGGGTCACCGGCCGGCTGCCGCTCAAGTCCCGGACCCGGGCCGGCCTGGACGCCGAGCGGATCGAGGACCTGGGCGAGACCGGCGGGCGGCGTTCGCCGAAGGGCCGCACCCGCGGCCGCGCGGAGCACGGGCGCGACCACGGCCGGGCCGACGGCCGGACCGACGCGGGCCCCGAGCTCGGGCCCACGGACGGGTCCGTGGATCCCGCGACCGTCCCGTCCGGCCAGGGCCGGCGCCGGCGGCGCACCCGGGGTGGCCACGCCGACAACCACCCGACCGCGACGGCGGGCGGCGACGCGCCGTCCGAGGCCGCCGCCGACGGATCCGCCCCCGCGGACACGACCGGCACCGATGGTGCCCCGGCCC
>NZ_JBMDXT010000419.1:0-46661 GCF_048594475.1 Nakamurella sp.
CCCCCTGAAAGAAGGCGTCAGCGTCTACGGGGCCCTGCACCGCGCCGCGATGACCGCCAACAGCACCGCCGACGACCACCGCAGCAAGGGCCAGGTCATGGCCGACGAACTCATCCGCCGCACCCTCACCCCGGGCGACGGCGACCCCGAACGGCCCGCCATCGAACTGCACCTGATCATGACCGACCGGACCCTGACCGACGACGACCCCGAACCCGCCCACCTCCTCGGTTACGGGCCCGTCCCCGCCCCCATTGCCCGTGACCTGCTCACCACCGACCAGCACACCCGGATCTGGATCCGGCGGCTGTTCACCGACCCCGACACCGGGGACCTACTCACCACCGACGCCCGCCGCCGCGACTTCCCACCCGCCGCCCGCATCTTCCTCGCCGCCCGCGACCAAATCTGCCGAACCCCCGCCGGTCGGCCGAGCTTGCGAGGCCGCCATCCAACACTGAGGGAGGGCCAAGCGGATTCGGCGACGAAGGAGGCGAATCGCGCCGTGCCCTCCCGGTGGCGCTCAAATCCGCCAGGCCGACCACGCCGTCGCATTCAGCAAGGGCGGACCCACCACCCTGCCCAACGGCAACGGCCGGTGCACCGCCTGCAACCTGGTCAAGGACCTCGACGGCTGGACCACCCACCTCACCGACCACACCACCGACACCGGAGCCGGTATCACCACCACCACCCCGACCGGCCACACCCACCACAGCCGTCCACCCCGCCCACCGACATCCCCACCCTGGCCGCCACCCCGAGAACAACCCCGACCCCGGATCGAGATCCATTGGGTCGACGAGAAACTCGCGGCGACAGGAAGCCGACGACGGTGAGCGCGTTACTCCAGCGTGCGTTGCGCGGCGAACTGCACGACGTCCATGAACAGGCCGCGGCGGGCGAACTCGGCCCGCTGCAGGTCGGCCCCGGTGCCGGTGTCCCGCAGCCGGGCCAGCGATTCCTGCACCAGCTCGAGGTCGCCGTTGGTCCGCAGGGCGGCCAGCACGTGCTGCACCAGTGCGTCGATCATCGCCCAGGCCGGCACCGCGGTCCGGGTGCGGTGGTCGAGCAGGTCCCCGCACAGGCCGAACCGCGCCGCCCGCCAGGCGGCGCCGCGCAGCACCTCGATTCGGATCGGATCGACGGGGTGACCGTGCCGCCACTCCGTGGACGCGGTGTCCACCAGCGCCCGGGCCAGGGCGGCGATCAGGGCGGAGTCGCGGACGTCCATGCAGACGTCGGGTACCCGGATCTCCAGCGTCGGGTAGGACGCCGACAGCCGGGCGTCGAAGTAGATCATCCCGTCGTCCATTGCGGCCCCGGTGGCAAGCAGGTCGTTGATCGCCCGGTGGTATCCCTCCACCGATCCGAACGTCTCGGTCGGCCCGGCGGTGGGCCACTGGCCCCAGGCGATCGACCGGTAGCTGGCGTACCCGGTGTCCTGCCCCTGCCAGTACGGCGAGTTCGCCGAGAGGGCGATCAGCAGCGGCAGCCAGCCGCGGATCCGGTCCAGGACGGCGACGCCCTCCTCGGGCGAGGAGATCGCGACGTGGATGTGCTGCCCGCAGGTGAGCTGCTGGGCGGCGATGATCCCGAACATCTTGGCCATCCGGGCGTACCGCTCGTTCTCGGTCAGCGTGGGGTTGACCTCGAACGGGTTCGTCGCCACCGCCACCACGTGCACGCCGGTGCTGCCGGCGGCGGCGGCCACCGTGCGGCGGACGACCCGGAGCTCGTCCCGCAGGGCGGCCACGTCGGTCGTCGGGGTTGATCCGATCTCCGTCTGCTCCATCTTGAACTCACGCTCGACCAGGTGGTCGGCCCCCGCCCCCAGCCGCGCCACCGCCGCCTCGTGCACGGTGTCGCCCGCCGAGGCCGGCGTGCCGGACACCGGATCGACCAGCATCAGCTCTTCCTCGACCCCGACGGTACGCAGCCCGCTGTTCATCCCCACCGGGCCAGTCTCCCCCACCGCCCACCCGGGGTTCGTTGCCGCGCTGTTTCGGGTACAGCGCAGACTGGACCAGTTTTCGATGCCAGCGCATGGGGAGGGGACGGCATGGCCGACGAGAATCGCTCGAAACCATTCGAACGGGACACCCGGTACATCACGACCAGGATCACCCGGGACGGCCGGGACGGCTACCCGGTCGAGCCCGGCCGCTACCGGCTCGTCGTCGCACGCGCCTGCCCGTGGGCCACCCGCACGACGATCGTGCGCCGGCTGCTCGGCCTGGAGGACGTCATCTCGATCGGCGTCTGCGGTCCCACCCACGACGAGCGCAGCTGGACCTTCGACCTGGATCCCGGCGGCGTCGACCCGGTGCTGGGCATCGAGCGGATCCAGCAGGCCTACTTCGCCCGCGACCCGCAGTACCCCAGGGGCATCACCGTCCCGGCGATCGTCGACGTGCCCACCGGCGCCGTCGTCACCAACGACTTCCCGCAGATCACGCTGGACTTCGCCACCGAGTGGACCGAGTTCCACCGGCCCGGTGCCCCCGACCTCTACCCGGCCGCGCACCGGGACGAGATCGACGAGGTCAACCGCCGCGTCTACAGCGAGGTCAACAACGGCGTGTACCGGTGCGGGTTCGCCGGCTCGCAGGACGCCTACGACGCCGCCTACGCCCGCCTGTTCACCGCCCTGGACTGGCTGAGCGACCGCCTGGCCGACCGGCGGTACCTGGTCGGCGACACCATCACCGAGGCCGACGTGCGGCTGTTCACCACGCTCGCCCGGTTCGACCCGGTGTACCACGGCCACTTCAAGTGCAACCGGACCAAGCTGACCGAGATGCCGGTGCTCTGGGCCTACGCGCGAGATCTGTTCCAGACGCCCGGATTCGGTGACACCACCGACTTCGTACAGATCAAGCATCACTACTACAAGGTGCACACGACCATCAATCCGACGCAGATCGTGCCCGACGGGCCCGATCTCGCCGGCTGGTTCAGCCCGCACGGCCGGGAGACGCTGGGCGGCCGGCCGTTCGGGGACGGCACCCCGCCGCCGACCCCACCCGTCGACGAGATGCTCACCGCCGACTGGACGACGGAGCGCGACGGCCCGGCCTGACCCGGCTCAGCGCATCTCGGCCGGCTGGGCGGTCGATTCCAGGACCGACAGCCACAGGTCGCCGTCCGGCGCCACGGTGTTGCCGTGCGAGACGACGGTGTCGATCGGGACGTGCACGAACCGGTTGTGCCGGCGGCCGACGACCATGTCGGTCCGGCCGGCCATCCCGGCGTGCGCGGCGGCCTGGGCCAGCCGCACGCAGTACACCGAGTCGAACGCCTTCGCCGGGACCGCCCGGATCGAGTAGCTGGGCTTGATGTACTTGAGCGTCAGCTCGCGGCCCAGCGACCGGTAGTGGCCCTGCATCCGGGCCTCGAGGTACCGGCCGATGTCGCCGAGCCGCTTGTTGCCCGAGGCGTCGGTGGCCCGCACGTCGGTGAGCAGGTCCTGGCCCGCGCCCTCGGCGACGACCACCACGGCGCTGCCCCGCTCAGCCACCCGCCGCTCCAGCGCGGCCAGGAACCCGGAGTCGCCGTCCAGCCCGAACGGCACCTCGGGGATCAGGACGAAGTCGGCGTGATGGTTGGCCAGGGCGGCGTAGCAGGCGATGAACCCGGCGTGCCGGCCCATCAGCTGCACCAGGCCGATGCCGTTGATCGCCGACTGCGCCTCGACCTGGGCCGCGGCGATCGATTGGGCGGCCACCGTGAACGCCGTCTGGAAGCCGAAGCTCTGGCCGATGAAGGGGATGTCGTTGTCGATGGTCTTCGGGATCCCGATCACCGAGATGGCCAGGCCCCGGTGCCGGGCGACCGCCGCGATCCGGCTGGCGCCGCGCATCGACCCGTCCCCGCCGATCACGAACAGGATGTCGATGCCCAACTCGACCAGGCGGTCGACCATCACCTCGGGATCCTGGGCGCCGCGCGAGGTGCCGAGCACGGTCCCGCCCTGCATGTTGATCTTGGCGACCCGCTCGGGGGTCAACGCGATCGGTTCCAGGCCGCTCTCCGGCACCAGACCGGCGTAGCCGTTGCGGAAACCGACGACGTCGCTGACCTCGTAGTGGATGTTCAGCTCCATCACCAGGCCACGGATCACGTCGTTCAGGCCCGGGCACAGGCCACCGCAGGTCACGATGCCGGCCCGGGTGGCGCCCGGCGGGAAGAAGATCTTCTGCCGCGGGCCGCCGGGCTCCAGCGTCGGCAGCTCGGCCAGCGGCACCCCGTGCGCGGCGACCAGCCGCAGGGTGTCGTCGAAGAGCACCCGGTCGTTCTCGTCGACGTAGTGGTCGTTGGTCTCCCGGGCGGCGACGTACTTCCCCAGCGGCGAGATGTGCCGGCACTCGCCCAGCTGCCGCACCTGCAGATCCGCGAGCGTCACCATGCGGCCGATCGTGCCCCGGCGCTGTGTCCGGTATGTATCCCTGGCGCAAACTCCTGGGCGCCGTCAGGCCGCCGCCACCGCCGGGCCGGGCACCCGGCCGCCAGCGGGATCAGTCGGTCAGCTGGGTGAGCACCCGCACCAGGCTCGGCCGGGGCGGGACCGAGGAGAACCCGAACGCGACCGGCGGGTCGACCGGGCGCAGCTCGCCCAGGTCGACGCCGTCGAAGCGCGCGTCGGCCGAGACGATGTGCCGCAGGTCCTGGGCGCAGTACCACTCGCGCCGGCCGTCGGCCGTCCGGCCACGCGTGCGGATGCCGTGCATCGCCAGCCGGGCGATCGGGCTCACCGCGCCCGCCCACCACCGGGACCGGGCCACCGACCGCGGCACGGCCAGCAGGGCCAGGCCGACCGGCGGACGGCCACCCACCTCGAAGGTCAGGGCCAGGTCGTCGGTCGCGATCATCCAGGTGCGCCCGTCCCGCATCCGCAGCACCGGCTCGACCCGCACCTCGTCGAACGTGTACATCGACCGGATGAAGTCCGCGAACTCCTCGCTGGGGGCGAGCAGGATGCGGTGCCCGTCGGCCCGCTGGATCATCACGTCGGTGACCGCCCCGAACGGCGACGACGGCCACATGCCGACCACGATGCGGGTCCCGGAGGCGGTGCCCAGGCCGGCGATGGCGCCGTCGAATCTCAGCATGCCTCCACGGTAGGCGAGCCCGGGGACCGCCTCCGCGGTCAGCCGCCCGCGGGTTCGGTGAGGTGCGCGACGATGTGCCGGACCGGCACCGCCGGGAACGCCTTGCGCGCCCGTTCCACCACGTCCTGCCGCAGCCAGGCGGAGTGCACCTCCGGATGGGTGCAGATGACGATCCGGTCGGGCTCGAACTCGGCGGCGGCCGCGGTCAGCGCGGCCATCGGCCGGTGGTCCCCCAGCTCGCCATCGGCCTGCAGCCCGTGCTCGCGCATGGTCCGCAGCGTGCCGTCGAGCCGGGCCTGGGCGGCGCGGACCGTCTCCTCCCAGACCCAGACGGCGCCGGTGTGCTCGGCCTGGCCGGTGTCCACCGGGTTGGCCGGCACGCAGACGAAGTACCGGGCGGCGCCCTCGGCGTCGATGGCCTTGAGCTCGTCGAGCAATTCGCCCGCGCCGACGGTCTCGTTGGCCAGGACCAGCACCCGGGTACCACCCGGGGACGGGGCGGCGTCGACGTCCCGGTCGACCGAGCCACCCCGGGCCTTGGTCACCGCGTACAGCAGCAGGACGACGCCGAACGCGAGCAGGCTGAGCCACAACTGCGATTGCGTCGACTCCTCCAGACCCATCATCACCAGCACGGCCACCATCGCCGCGATCGTCAGCACGGTCAGCGCCGGGTACAGCCACATCTTGACCTGCAGCCGCTCCGGCGGCGTCCGCCGGCGCAGGATCAGCTGGGAGATCGCGATCAGCAGGTAGACGAACAGGATGATCGCGCCGGAGGAGTTCAGCAGGAACAGGAACACCGTGTCGGGCGCGATGGCCGCCGCGATGACGCACAGGAAGCCGACGACGGTGGAGAACAGGATCGCCCACACCGGCACCCCGCGGCCGTTCACGGTGATCAGGGCGACCGGCGCCTCCCGCCGCGCGGCCAGCACGAACAGCATCCGGGAGGCCGTGTACAGGCCCGAGTTCAGGCAGGACAGCACCGCGGTCAGTACCACCGCGTTCATCAGGTGGTCGACGAACGGCAGACCCATCACCTTGAACGCGCTGACGTACGGCGATTCACCCAGCTCGGTGGAGTTCCACGGCAGGATGACCGCCAGCAGGAACACCGAACCGACGAAGAAGATCGCGATCCGGACGATGACCGAGTTGGTCGCCCGGGCGATGGCCTTGGCCGGGTCCTTGGACTCGGCCGCGGCGATCGTCGCGATCTCGGCGCCGACCATCGAGAAGATCACCACGACGATCCCGGAGAACACGGCCCCCCACCCGTTGGGCAGGAAGCCGCCCTGCGCCCACAGGTTCGAGAAGTCCATGCTCTTGTTCGGCCACAGGCCGAATACATACAGGGTGCCCAGCGCGATGAACACGATGATCGCCGCGACCTTGATGCCGGCGAACCAGAACTCGAACTCGCCGAACGAGCGCACCGAGAACAGGTTCGTCGCCGTCATCAGCACCATCAGGATCAGCGACATCAGCCACAGCGGGGCGTCGATCCAGTACTGGAGGATCTTGGCGCCGGCGACCGCCTCGAAGCCGACGACGATGACCCAGAAGTACCAGTAGAGCCAGCCGACCGCGAAGCCCGCCCAACCGCCCAGCGCCCGGCGGGCGTAGTCGGCGAACGATCCGGTCGACGGGTTGGCCACCGCCATCTCGCCGAGCATCCGCATCACCATGACGATGAGCACGCCGCACAGCGCGTAACTGAGGAACGCGGCCGGCCCGGCGTCGTTGATGACCGCGCCGGAGCCGACGAACAGGCCCGCGCCGATCACCCCGCCCATCGCGATCATCGTCAGATGCCGCTGGCTCAGTCCCTTGTGCAGCTCCGGAGATCCTGACATCGCCTACCTCACAATCGGTGACCATGTGGCGCCTGGGAGTGAAGAGCGGTCTCACTGTGCGCCCCCGGCCGCGTCGCGGCAAGACGAATCGGGTCACCGTTGTGTTACCGATCGGTCAGGTGGTTCCGGTCGCCAGCGATGAGTCCGGCCCTCGCCCCCGGTCACTGCTCGGTGACCGCCGACGACGACGCGCCGACGCTGCCCGGAGCCGACCGGCCCGGGTTCCGCCGGACGACCGTCCGGATCGAACCGGGTCACTGCCGCCCCTACCGGTCCGCCGACTGGGCCGACTGCCTGGTGCTGATCGAGTCCGGCGAGATCGATCTCGAGGCGATCGGCGGCGCCCGGCAGACCTGCCGCGGCGGCGACGTGCTCTTCCTGGTCGGGCTGCCGCTGCGCGGCCTGGTCAACCGGGGGCCGGCCCCCGTCGTCATCACGACCGTCCGGCGGGCGTGAGCCGGCTGGCACCATGGCGGGCAGCCGACCGCTGGGAGACGACCCGATGACGACACCGCCGACGACACCGCTGGCCAAGGGCGGGAACGTGCCTTGGCGCCATCCGCAGGCCGACGTGCGGATCGACGGGCTGCCGCCGCAGGCCAGCGTGCTCGCCTTCCTCGTGGGACCGGACGGCCGGGTGCGCAACGACGCCGACTTCGTGTTCTTCAACAACCCGTCGGTCCCCGGGGTCGCCGTCGACGGGCACCGGGCCGCGATCGACCTGGCCGCCGTGCCGGACGGGGTGGACAAGGTCGTCGTCGCCGCGGTGCAGGACGACGCCGACCCGGCTCCGCTGGCGGCCAGCCCGCTGGCCGTGACCGTCGGCCCGGACGGCACGTCCCTGCCGGTGACCGGCCTGACCACCGAGCGGGCGGTCGTGGTCGCCGAGATCTACCGCCGGGCCGGCCAGTGGAAGCTGCGCAACGTCTGCGCCGGGTGGACCGAGGGCTTCGCCGCCCTGGTCCGGGCGCACGGAGTGGACGTCGAGGACGAGGGCCCGGGCGAGACGCCCGCCGCCTCCGGCCCGGGCGCGCCGCCCGCCCCGGTTCCTGCCCCGGGGCCCGCTCCGGCCATCAACCTGCGCAAGCCGGGCATCGACGCCGTCGACCTGGGCACCCGTACCGGGACGATCAACCTGCGCAAGGGCGAGCAGGTCACGATCACCCGGACCCCGCTCATCGTCGCCACCTGCACCTGGCCCCGGGCCACCGACTACGACATCTTCGCCCTCGTCCGGTACCGGGACGGGCGCACCGAGACGGTGTCCACCTTCGGCACCGCCGACGCGCCGCACGACGTCCGCCCCGCCACGGCCGACGGGGCGGTCCGGCACGGCGGTGACGTGGGCCGCACGCAGGGCACCAAGCCGCGCGGGTGGCGCCGCAAGGCCACCCCGACCATCGGGTCCGACCTGGGCCGGGAGAGTGTCGAGATCACCCTGAATCCGCAGATCGCGGCGGTCGTGCCGGTCGTCTACTCGGCCCAGTCGAACGGCACCGGGTCCTTCCGCCGGTACCAGGTGTCGATGGCGATCGACAACGGTTCCACCGAGCAGGGCGGCGGTGACACCGTGACCATCGACGCGACCAGCGCATCGGCCGACGACGCCGTCTACACCTGCGTGCCGGGCATCATCATCAACGATCCGGACGGGGTGCGCATCCAGTTCCTGGAGCTGTACTCCGCGCCCGGCAGCGAGCACCGCCCGGTCGTCGGGGACGACTTGATCGTGCGGATGGACGCCGGCCCGCTGAACGCGTTCAAATAGGGCGCCGCCGGCGGGCGCCGGGGATCGACCCGGCCGCTCGGCAAGCCCACAGGAACCCGTCGCACACTGGACGGGTGACACATCAAGTAATGCCGCGGCGGGGACCCCGCCGCCTGATCTGGCCGGCTGCCGCGCTGGCTGCCCTGTCCATGTCCGCCCTGACCCGGACGGTCGGCCGGGCCGCTCGCGGGCTGCCGACCGCCATCGGCGCCGGGGCCGCGCAGATCCGCCCCGTCGCGAGCGGGTCACCCCGCTACGACGGCCGCACGTTCAGCAATCCGGAGCCGTCCGCCGTGCTCACCCTGCGCGACGGGCTGTCCCTGCTGCCGGCCCTGCTGCGGCGTCGGGACGGCGGGCGGCCGTCGACGGCCGTCCCGCTGGTCACCGCGCCGCCGCCGGCGCAGGCCGGGGACCTCGCCGTCACCTGGCTGGGCCACGCCACCACGTTGATCGAGATCGACGGCCGGTTCGTGCTGACCGATCCGGTCTGGTCGCGGCGCGTCTCGCCGTCGCCGACCGTCGGGCCGGCCCGGCTGCATCCGGTGCCGATCGCCGTCGGCCAGCTGCCGGCGCTGACCGCCGTCGTCATCTCGCACGACCACTACGACCACCTCGACCTGGCCACGGTGCGCCAGCTGGTGGCCACGCAGTCGGCGCCGTTCCTGGTGCCACTGGGTATCGGCGCGCACCTGCGCCGGTGGGGTGTCCCCGATGACCGGATCGTCGAGCTGGACTGGGACGACTCCCACACCGTCGACGGTCTCGAACTGGTCTGCGCCCGCAACCGCCACTTCTCGGGTCGGGGCCTGCGCCGCAACACCACCCTGTGGTGCTCCTGGGCCCTGATCGGCCCGCGCCACCGCGTGTACTTCGGCGGCGACACCGGGTACACCGAGGCGTTCGCGCAGACCGGGCGGGACCGGGGTCCGTTCGACGTCACGATCCTGCCGATCGGTGCCTACGACGAGCACTGGCCCGACATCCACCTCAACCCCGAGGAGGCCCTGGACGCGCACCGCGATCTCGGCGGCGGGTTGCTGGTGCCGATCCACTGGGCCACGTTCGACCTGGCCCTGCACTCGTGGGCCGAACCGGTCCGCCGGCTCACCGCGGGCGGTGGCGACGCCCGCATCGCAACCCCCCGGCCCGGTGAGCGGGTGGACGCCACCCGGCCCGGGCCGGCCGACCCATGGTGGGAGGGTCCCGACCCCACCACCTGACGAGCTGTGTCCGGATCGTCACGCCGGGTGGAACAATGGGTCGATCACGTCCCGTCACCGGGGCGTGGCCCGGTCCGGCCGGGCCCGGGGAGCGGCAGGGGCGGGTGGCGAGAAGCGGTGGTCGGGTGACGGCGGTGCGTGAATTCGCCGCCGCGCCGCTCCGGGCGCGGCTCTGGGTCGGCGTGGCCGTCCTGCTGGCCCTGGCCCTGCCGGCGCTGACGACCACCTGGCCGTCCCCGCCGGTCCCGGTCCGCGACCTGCTGACCGCCGCCGCCCTGGTCGCCGGAAGCGTGGTGAGCGTCGAGATCGGCCGGCTGTTCGAGGGCGGCACCGTCGCCCAGCAGCGGCCGCACAAGGCGCTGTCCGCCTGGCCCATGGCGGCCGCCGTGCTGTTGCCCGCGGTCTACCTGATTCCCGTGGTCGCGCTGATCTACGCCCACGCCCGGTGGCGCGGGATGCGGGTCACGCTGTGGAAGTGGTGCGCGTCGGCCTGCTTCCTGATGTGCGCCGGAGCCGTCGCGGGGCTGATCGTGACGGCCCCGACCGGCGCCCCGCCCACGCTCGAGTCGGGCGCCCCCGGCCTGCTGATCATGGTCGCCGGCATCCTGAGCTTCCTGGCCGTCGAGGCGGCGATGCTGGCCGTCGCCGCCTGGCTCAACACCGCCGCGGACGAGGTCTGGCTGCGCCGCACGCTGGCCGACCCGGCGTTCTACCTCACCGAGTCCGGGGTCCTGACCATCGGCGCCCTCACCGGCCTGCTCGGCGCGGACGCCCCGTGGTTCGTGCTGCTGATGGTCCCGGCGTACGGCTTCCTGCAGCAGTCCGTGCTGCACCGGCCACTGCAGGAGCGGGCGACCCGCGATCCCAAGACCGGCCTGCTGGTCTTCACCGCCTGGCAGCAGCTGGCCGCCGAGGAGATCCGCCGGATGAGCGCCCACCGCCGGTCCTGGGCGGTGATCTTCGCCGACATCGACCACTTCCGCCGCTACAACGAGCGGCACGGCCATCTGGGCGGCGACCGGGCGCTGGAGCAGGTCGCCCGCATCATCACCGGCCACGTGCGCCCCCGCGACCTGATCGCCCGGTTCGGCGGCGAGGAGTTCTGCGTGCTGCTGCCCGACACCCTGGCCGCCGACGCCGGCGAGGTCGCGGAGCGTCTCCGGCGGGCGGTCGCCGACGAGTCGACGAGCCTGCCCGAACCGGTGACGGTGAGCATCGGCGTGGCCGTGGTGGCGAGCGGCCAGACGCCGATGGAGCTGGCCGTCGTGCTGGCCCGGGCCGATCAGGCGCTCTACCGGGCCAAGCTGGCCGGCCGCAACACCGTCCGGATCGCCGGGCCGGCGACGGACGCCGACCTGGGTGCCCACCACCCGTAGGGGTCGACTACCAGATGCGCACCCGGTCGGCCGGGTCCAGCCAGAGCGCGTCGGTGGGCTGCACCGCGAACGCCTCGTGGAACCCGTCCAGGTTGCGCACGACCTGGTTGCAGCGGAACTCGGCGGGCGAGTGCGGGTCGATCGCCAGCATCCGGATCTGTTCGGCCTCGCGCATCTTGAGCCGCCAGACCGTCGCCCACGACCGGAAGAACCGCTGCGCACCGGTCAGCCCGTCGATCTCCGGGGCGGGCGCCCCGCCCAGCGACATCCGCCAGGCCTGGAAGGCGATGCCCACACCGCCGACGTCCCCGATGTTCTCGCCGATCGTGAGGGCGCCGTTGACGTGGTGGCCGGGGGTGTTCCGCGGCTCGAGCGCCGAGTACTGCTCGATCAGCCGACCGGTCAGCGCCTCGAACGCCGCCCGGTCCTGCGGGGTCCACCAGTCGTGCAGGGCGCCGCGGCCGTCGTACTTGGACCCCTGGTCGTCGAAACCGTGCCCGATCTCGTGCCCGATCACCGCGCCGATCGCCCCGTAGTTCACCGCGTCGTCGGCGGCTGGATCGAAGAACGGCGGCTGCAGGATCGCGGCCGGGAAGACGATCTCGTTCATCCCGGGGTTGTAGTAGGCGTTGACCGTCTGCGGCGACATGAACCACTCGTCGCGGTCGACCGGGCCGCCGAGCTTGGCCAGCTCCCGCTCGAGCTCGAACGCCGCCGCCCGCTCGGCATTGCCGATCAGGTCATCGGCCGACACGGTCAGCGTCGAGTAGTCGCGCCAGCGGGCCGGGTACCCGATCTTCGGGGTGAAGGAGTCGAGCTTGTCCAGCGCCCGGGACCGGGTGTCCTCGCCCATCCACGACAGCGTGCGGATCTCGGCCCGGTAGGCGGCCAGCAGGTTGTCGACCAGCGCGTCCATCCGGCGCTTGGACTCGGGCGGGAAGTGCCGCTCGACGTAGAGCCGGCCCACCGCCTCGTTCGCCGCGGACTCGACGAAGGCGACGCCCCGCTTCCAGCGCTCGCGCAGCTCGGGCGTGCCGGACAGGGTGCGGCCGTAGAAGTCGAAGTTCTTCTCGACCAGCTCGGCCGGCCCGTACGGGGCCAGCGACCGGACGATCCGCGCGGTCAGCCACGAGCGCCAGGCGGGCAGCCGGTCCGCGGTGAGCAACCCCGCCAGCGCACGGAAGAAGTCCGGCTGCCGGACGACGACCCGGTCCAGGACGGACGGCGCCGCGCCCAGGCCCGCCAGCCAGGCGTCCCAGAACGGCGCCGGCATCAGCTCGTCCAGGCCCGCCCGGTCCATCGGGTTGTAGGTCTTGGTGCTGTCCCGGGAGGCGACGCGGTCCCAGTGCCCGGCGGCCAGCTCGGTCTCCAGGGCCACGACCGCCGCGCCCTGCCCGGCAGCGTCCGGCACGCCGGCCAGATCCAGGAACCCGGGGAGGTGCCCGGTGTAGGCGACCAGCGTGTCGGCGTGCGCCGCGTCGGAGTAGTAGGACTCGTCCGGCAGCCCGAGGCCGCCCTGGGTCAGGTTGACGGTGTACCGCTCCGGGTCGCCCGGATCGGTGTCGACGTAGCTGCCGAAGACGCCGCCGATGCCCCCGCGTTCCAGGCGCCCCAGCGTCTGCAGCAGCGCGACCGGGGAATCGACCCCGGCCACCGCGGCCAGCCGCTCGGCGATGGGCGCCAGGCCCCGCCGTTCCACCGTCTCGACGTCCATGAAGCTGCGGTACAGGTCGCCGATCAGCTGGACCGGGGTGCCGGGCTCGGCGTCCGCCGCGCCGGCCGCGGCGTCCTCGATGATGGCCCGGCTGTCGGCCTCGGCGTCGTCCCGCAACTGATAGAAGGCGCCGTCGGCGGACCGGTCGGCGGGAATCTCGGCGGTGTCCAGCCAGTAGCCGTTCACGTGCCGGAACAGGTCGTCCTGGGGCCGCGGGGCCTGGTACTCCGGCTCGGCGACTGCGGTCATCTGCGTGCTCCTCGTGCGTCCCGGCCCGGCCCACCGGGCCCGATGTCCGGGCCCACGGTACGCGCCGTGGAATCCGGGGCCGGAATGTGCGGCGTCGTTGCGTCGTTCGAACAGATCAGGAGTACCGGAGCACTGGAAGGAGCCCGATGGGCGAGCGCACCGCGAAGTACCGAGTGACCGGAATGACCTGTGACGCCTGCGTGATCGCGGTGACCGAGGAGGTCGGGCGGCTGGCCGGCGTCCGGTCGGTCGACGTGGAGCTGCGCCCCGGCGACGAGTCGGTGGTGACGGTGGTCAGCGAAGTGCCGCTGCTGGAAGGAGCCGTCCGGGACGCGATCGACGAGGCCGGCTACGCGCTGGCGTCCTGATCCGGGCGTTCGGACGGTCTAGAGTTGGCCGAGCCTGCGAGGCCACCATCGAGCACGGGAGGGGTGGCCTGGGTGAATGCGGCGACGGAGGAGCCGGATTCTTCAGGACACCCCTAGATCTGGTCCATGAGCCGCTGCTTGCGCTGCGCGAACTCCTCGTCGCCGATGACCCCGGCGGCGCGGAGCGCGCGCAGCTCGGCCAGCTCCTCCAGCGGATCCTTATACGGCGCCGGCCCGTCGGCAGCGGGATTCATCGCCCGGCGGGCGTTCTCGACGAACGCATCGGCCTGCGTGCCCAGGATCTGGTCGACGAACAACCGGCCGTCGGCGGTGACGACCTCGACGGTGCCCATCCCCCGGTGCTTGCCGGCCTCGACCGAATCGACCTCGTCGAGACCGATGTCGGCGCCGTAGGGCGCGTCACCGGACGGCACGAACAGCAGCCGGCGGGTGGTGAGGGCGAACAGCCCCATCTTCTTGGTCCACCGGCCCTCGACCAGCTGCACCACCATCTCCTGGTCGGTGAGCAGTTCGGCGAGCCGGGGCAGTTCCCGGTCGGTCTGCCGGCCGAACGCCGTCCGTTCGGCCGCCCGGACCAGATCGTCCCGGACCCCCGCCGAGCGCAACCGCTCGCCCAGGGTGGGCATCTTCATCCACTTGGCGATGAATCCGGTCATGCCCCACTATCCCACTGCTTCATCGCGCCGTGCGGCGCTGCTGGTCCCTGGCCTCGAGCAGCTTGAGCCAGATCTCGCTCATCGTCGGGTAGGACGGGACCACGTGCCAGAGCCGGTCGAGGGTGACCCCGCCGACCACCGCGACCGTGGCGGCATGCACCAGCTCGGCGACCTCCGGACCGACGAACGTCGCCCCGACCAGGGTGTCCGTCGAGGCGTCGAGCACCAGCTTGGCCCGGCCGACGTAGCCGTCCCGCAGCAATGAGACGCCGGCGACCCCGGCCAGGTCGTACTCGACGGTCTCCACCGCGATCCCGTCCGCGCGCGCCTGCGCCTCCGTGCGCCCGACCGAGGCGACCTGCGGGTCGGTGAACGTCACCTGCGGCACCCGGCCGTCGTCGGCCACGTCGGTGAACCGGTCGCCGGACAGCTCCCGGCCCTGCGCGCGGGCGGCGATGACGGCCCCGGCGATCCGCCCCTGGTACTTGCCCATGTGGGTGAGCAGCGCCCGGCCGGTGACGTCGCCGACGGCGTAGAGCCAGTCGCCGGGCACCCCGCGGACGGCCAGCCGGTCGTCGGTGACCACGAACCCGTGGTCGCCGCTCACGTTCAGACCGACGGTGTCCAGACCGATGTCGGACGTGGCCGGGGTGCGTCCGGCGGCGACCACGAGCTCGTCGACGGTGATCGTCTCGGCGCCCTCCGGGGTGGTCAGGTGCAGGCTGACCTCGCCCCCGTGGATCCGGCCCTCGCCGGTGTCGGCCGGATCGACCCGCTCCACCCGGTCGACCCCGGTGGTCAGCAGCACCCGGACGCCGGCGTCCCGGAACGTCCGGGCGACCAGCTCGCCGGCGAAGGGCTCGTTGCGTTCGAGCAGGGCGCCGCCGCGGACGACGATCGTCAGCTCGGCCACCCCCAGGCCGCGCAGCCAGGTCGCGGCCTCGCAGGCGACCACGCCGCCACCGATCACCGCGACCCGGCGCGGGATCTCGTGCACGTTGGTGACATCCCGGGAGATCCAGGGCCGGGCGGCCCGCAGCCCCGGCAGGTCCGGCACCGCGGCGGTGGTGCCGGTGGCCAGGACGACGGCGTGCCGGGCGGTGATGGTCCGGGTGCGGCCGTCCGCGGTGGTCACCGCGACCCGCTTCTCGCCGGCCAGCCGGGCGTGCCCGCGGACGACCGCGATCCCGGTGTCGTTGGCCCACTTGACCTGCCACCGATCCTCGTGGTGGCTGGTGAACCCGTCCCGCCGGTCGAGCACCGCGGGCACGTCGATGGTGCGATCGGCGACCAGGGACTGCACGCCGGGCATGTGCCGCGCGGCGTCCAGCAGTTCCACCGGCCGCAGCAGCGCCTTGCTGGGCATGCACGCCCAGTACGAGCACTCCCCGCCGAGCAGCTCGTGCTCGACGATGGCCGCCGTGCGGTCGCTGCCCTGGATCGCGTACTGCGCCACGATCTCGCCGGGCGGTCCCCCGCCGATCACGACCACGTCGTAGGTGTCGGATTCCCCGGTCAGGTCGGCCGGTGGGTGGCCGGAGGCGGCGGCGGGACGGTCGGGCGAGGTGGCGGCCATCCCCCTACGGTATCCGCGGGCGCTGCCGGTCGAGCTGCTCCTGGGCATCGGCCAGCACGCGGACGATCCCAGCCCCCAGCTGCACGTCCGCCCGGGTCGGTGACCCGGTGGCGGCCGCGGTCACCAGCTCGGTCGCCGCGGCCGCGTAGATCTGCACGATGCGACCGTCGGGCCGCTTGGGCATGGGCACCAGCCCGCTCTCGCCCCACAGCAGGCACTCGAACGAGGCCGCCGCGGGCGGCGCGTACTGGCTCAGGGTGGCCGTGCTCGTCGCGCCCGAGTCGTGCCGGAGCACCAGGGTGACCAGGTCGCCGTCGCCGGGCGTCGCGGTGACCGCGGCGACCGGACCGAGCGCCGCGGTCAGGGTGGACAGGGCGTGCGGCCCGGTGTCCCACAGCGCGCCCCTCTCGTGCCGCCAGGGCGAGGCGCCGTAGGGGTTGCCCGGAGCCTGCAGCGTGCTGAGCCAGCGGAACCAGGCACCGCGCCAGCCGGGCGTGCCCTGCACCTGGTCGAACCAGGCGCGGGAGGAGTCGACGAAGCGGTCGGTGAAGAAGACGACGGACGCCACCCCGGCCGCGTCGACCGCCTCGGCGAGCGCATCGGCGGCGGCGACGTCCAGCGCGACCGGCTTGTCCAGCAGCAGGTGCCGGCCCGCTCGGGCGGCGCGGAGGGCGAGCCCGGCCTGCACCGACGGCGGCACCGCGAAGGCGACGGCGTCCACGTCGGCGATGAGCTCGTCGAGGCCGTCGTAGGGCCGGGCACCGACCCGGCCGGCCAGGTCGGCGGCCTTGGCCGGGTCCCGGCCCCAGATGCCGACCAGCTCGGCGTCGGGACACTCCACCAGACCGGGGGCGTGCGCGATCCCCGCCCACGGACCCGTCCCGACCAGGCCGAACCTCATCGTCATGACTGTCCCTCCATCGCCGGCGCGATTGTAGGCGGGCGGAGTTCCCCGGGACTGGCACCATCTGTCTCTGCTCGCCAACCTGGAACGGCGGTACGGCCATGCACTCACCGCACGCCCCGGGGGGACGTGCGCTGGACCTGGCCGTACAGGGGATCCTGGCCAAGATCGTCGGCTCGGCACCTCGGGAGCGTGAGGGCCTCCGGCTCCAGGCATCGAACACGCGGGTGGCCGGCGGGCCGGTCACCATGCTGACCCTCGACGTCGCGGCCGGACCCTGCGTCACCCTGCCGGACGGACCACTGCCCCTCCGCTCCGAAGTCACCAACTCGGCCGGCAGACCGGTCGGCGAGATCGTCGTCTGGGTCTCAGACGGATATCTCTCGGCCCTCGAATTCGCCTGGTGGACCGATCAGCCGCCGTCCCGGCTCCCGCCCGCCACGCAAGTGCACGTTCGGTGACAGTGTTCAGCCCGCGCGCGGCCCCGTGGTCGGGTAGGGCAGCAGCGCCATCTCCCGCGCGTTGCGGATGGCCCTGGCCACCTCGCGCTGCTGCTGGACGGTCAGGCCGGTCACCCGGCGCGAGCGGATCTTGCCCCGGTCGGAGATGAATCGGCGCAGCAGCGCGGCGTCCTTGTAGTCCACGTGCTCGATGCCGGCGTCGATCAGCGGGTTCCGCTTGGGCCGGCCGGCGGCGCGCGGCCGCGGCGCCCTCACCGCTCCTCCCGGAAGTCGACGTGCCGGCGGGCGACCGGGTCGAACTTGCGCAGCACCAGCCGATCCGGATCGTTGCGCCGGTTCTTTCTGGTCACGTAGGTGTAGCCGGTCCCGGCGGTCGACTTCAGTCGCACCACCGGCCGGACGTCGTTGCGAGCCACCAGGCCCTCCCCTTCTTGATAATGCTTATCATTATGCACAAGACGGGGCGCCGCGATGGACCCGGCTCGGCTTATTAGTGAGACCGGTTATCATTTTGGCTCACACTTCCCCCCGTCGAGGAGCCCGTCGTGACCGTCCGTCCCCCTGCCCACCGTCTCGCGCTGGCCGCGGCAACCGCCGCTCTCGGCGTGCTGGCCCTGGCCGGCTGCGGCGCCGATGCCACCGCCGGCGCGGCGGATTCGTCCTCGGCCGGCGGCCCGCCGCCGACCACCGCGTCCAGCCCGGCGTCCGGCACCGGGCCGGCGAGCCCGGTGACCCCGGCGCTGACCGTGACCGGACCCGGCGGCGAGACCGTCACGCTGACCAAGCGACCCGAGCGGATCGTCTGCCTGACCGGCATCTGCGACGACGTGCTGGTCGAGCTCGGCCTGCAGCCGGTCGGCACCACCACCCCGGCCCTGCTGGCCCTGCCGGAGTTCCTGGGCGACCGGTCCGCCGAGGTGGCCACCGTCGGCGGGTCGTTCGGCAACGAGGACGTGGCCTCCATCGCCGCGCTCAAGCCCGACCTGGTGGTCGGGTTGGCCGGGGCGCACGATCAGCTGCGATCGGCCATCGAGCAGTTCGCGCCGCTGTGGCTGATGGACGTCGGCAGCTGGCCGGACTCCGTCGGGTACCTGCGGGCGATGGCGACGCTGACGGACCGGCCGGACCAGCAGGTGGCCGCCGAGGAGGCGTTCACCGCATCGCTCGACCGGGCCCGCGCCGCCTCGACCCGGCAGGGTCTGGCCACGACCAAGGCCATGGCCATGTACTCCAGCGGCGCCGGGATGGGCGTCAACACCCAGGACGACCTGCTCGGCGGGCTGCTCGGCCAGGTCTTCGCCTACCCCTGGCCGAACAAGGGCGGCGGCTGGGACACCGCCCAGGCCTACTCGGTCGAGGAGATCCTCGCGGTCGACCCGCAGATCATCTTCGTCCAGTCGTTCACCAGCTCGCCGGACGCCCCGAAGGCATCCGCCGAGCTGGCCGCCAACCCGGTGTGGCAACAGATCGACGCGGTCCGCAACGGCAAGGTGGTCGAGGTCGACACCGCGTTGTGGACGGCCGGCCGTGGGCCGCGCGCCCTCGGCCTGGTCCTGGACGAGGCCGTCGCGGCCGCGCAGTCCTGACCGGGCGGTGCGGGCGCACGCGCCGGTGGTGGCGGCGCCACCCCGGGGCCGCCGGGTGGCACCGGTCGCCGCGGTCGGGCTTGTCCTGCTGGCCGCCGGGTCGCTGGCCGCCCTCTGCTGGGGGACGCCGGCCCTGGGCGTCGGGCCGATGGTGCGGGCGCTCGGCGGGGACGGCGACCGGCTGGTGGTGACCGTGGTGAACCAGCTGCGGGCCCCCCGGGTGGTGGCCGCGATCACTGCCGGCGCCGCGCTGGCCGTGGCCGGCACACTGCTCCAGGCCGTCCTGCACAACCGCCTGGCCACCCCCGATCTGCTGGGGGTGGGTCCGGGCGCGGCGGTGGCGGTCGCGGCGGTCGTGGTGTTCGGGCTGCCCGTGCCCGGTGCGGCGTTCCCGGTGGTCGCCACGGCCGGCGCGGCCGCCGGGGGCGCGATCACCCTGGCCGCGGCCCGGGGCCTACGGGAACCGTCGTCGGTGCTGCTGGCCGGGGCGGCCGTCGGGGCCGCGCTCGGCGCCCTGGTGGTGTCGGTGACGTCGATGGCCGAGCAGCTGCAGGTGCAGCTGCTGTTCCGGTACCTGTCGGGCTCGCTCGCCGCGGTCACCTGGGCCCAGGTCACGCCGATGCTGGCCTGGACCGCGGTCTCCCTGCTCGCCGCCCTGGCGCTCGCGCCGTGGCTGTCGGTGCTGGTGGTCGGCGACCGGACGGCCGGCACCCTGGGCCTGCCGGTCTATCGGGTCCGCCGGCTGGCGGTGGCCGTCGCCGTGCTCCTGGTCGCTGGCGCGGTCAGCGTGGCCGGGCCCATCGCCTGGATCGGTTTCCTCGGCCCCCTGCTGGTCCACCTGGTACTCCCGGGTGTCGGCGTGGTCGGCCGGGTGCCGCTGTCCGCGCTGGCCGGGGCCCTGGTCACGGTCGCCGCCGACCTGGCCGCCCGGCTGGCCTTCGCCCCGGTGGAGTCACCGGTCGGCGCGTGGACCGCGGTGGTCGGGATCGCGCTCGCGGTGACGGTCGTCTCCGGGCGGCTGGGCGCAGCCCGCGACCGCGCCGCCGCCGGCGAGCCGGCCCGGGCGGATCGGTGACGACCGTCCGGGCGGCCAGGCCCGCGCTCGTCGCGCTCGCGGCGGTCCTGCTGGCCGTCACCGCCGATCTGATGGCCGGACGCGGCGTGCCGGTCGACCGCTTCGCCGCCGCGGTGGTCGATCCCGGCTCGCTGGACGGGCAGATCGTCTGGTTGCTGCGGGTGCCGCGGGCGCTGACCGCCGTGCTCGCCGGCGCGGCCCTCGGGGTCGCCGGGGTCGCCCTGCAGTCCGTGCTGGCCAACCCGCTCGCCTCACCGGACACGACCGGGGTCACCGGGGCGGCCGTGTTCGGGGTGGTGGTGGTGACGGCCACCGCCCTGGTCCCGCGGGACTCGACCACCGGAATGCTGTGGGCGGCCCTGCTCGGCGGCCTGCTCGGCAGCGGGCTGGTCTACCTGCTGGCCGCCCGCCTCGGCCCGGACCGGCAGCTGCTGTGCGGCGTCCTGGCGGCCGGCGCCATGGGCGGGGCGATCACGTTGTTCCTGTCCGTGCGGACGTCGCAGTTCGGCACCGTCCTGCGCTGGCTGGTGGGGTCGGTCGACGCCCGGGTCTGGGCCGACCTGGCCCGGGCCGCCCCCTGGATCCTGGTCTGGCTGCTGGTGGCGGTCCTGGCCTCACCGCTGCTGCCGATCCTGGCCGGCGGTGACGCCCACGCGGCCGCGGTCGGCCTCGCGCCGCGCCGCACTCGGTTGCTGGTGCTGGTCACGGCGGTCGCGCTGGCCGCGGGCGCGGCGGCACTGGCCGGGGCGATCACGTTCCTGGGACTGGTCGTGCCGCACCTGACGGGGTTGTTGGTCGACCGGTCGAGCCGGTGGATGGTGCCGGTGGCCGCGGCCGTGGGCGCCACCCTGCTGGTCGGCTGCGACGCGGTCGCCCAGACCGTGACCGGTCTCCTGGCCGGCGCCCAGCTGTCCCAGCGGGCCGGCGTCCCGGCCGGTGCCGTGGCCGCGGTGGCCGGGGCTGTGGCCCTGGTGGTGCTGATCCGACGAACGGAGCGACCATGACCGAACCCCGATCCGCCGACCCCGCGGGGACAGCGCTGCTGCGGGCCGACCGGGTGGTCTACCGCTACCCGCGCCGGCGGGGGGCGACGGTGGCGCCGCCGGCGGTCCTGGACAGCGTCGATCTGGCCGTCCGGCCCGGCGAGTTCGTCGCCGTGCTCGGGATGAACGGGTGTGGCAAGAGCACCCTGCTGCGGTTGCTGGCCGGCGAGCTGACCCCGGACACCGGCCGCATCCGGGTGCGCCTCGACGACGGCGCGGCGCCGGCCGAGCTGTCCGGGCTGAGCCGCCGCGCGATCGCCCGGCGGATCGCGGTGGTGCACCAGAGCCTGCCCCCGCTACCCGGACTGTCGGTCGCGGCGTTCGTCCGGCAGGGGCGGTACCCGCACGAGGGGGCGCTGGGCGCCCTGCGCCGGCCGGCCGGCGCGCCCGGAGCGGAGGTCGAGCGGGCGCTGAACGCCGTCGGGCTCACCGGGGCCGCGCACCGGCTCCTGGACGAGCTGTCGGGCGGCGAGCGGCAGCGGGCCCGGCTTGCCCTGGCGCTGGCCCAGGCCGCCCCCGTCCTGCTGCTCGACGAGCCGATCGCGCATCTGGACGTCCGCCACCAGTTGCAGATGCTGGCGCTGGTCGACGAGCTGCGCCGGACGCTGGGGCTGACCGTGGTGGCAGTCCTGCACGAGCTCGACGTGGCGGCCCGCGCGGCGACCCGCCTGGTCGCGCTGGCCCGTGGCCGGGTCGTCGCCGACGGCGCCCCGGCGGACGTGCTCGATGCCGAGCTGCTCCGGACCGTCTACCAGGTGCGGGGGCGGGTGGTCCCGGACGCGCTCACCGGTCGGCCGCGCTGCCTCGTCGACGAACCGGTCGCCGAGGACGGTGCCCGGGACGGACACCCCACCCGTTTTGGTCACGCAGGGTCACCGAATGTCGTTCTGCGTCGTCCGTCACACACCCCGCCCTCGCCCGGTTCCCGGGTCGCCCACAGCGAACCCCCATCCGGGTGACTCAGCGTCCCCTCCGTGTCGGACACCCTGCCGAAGACCCCTGGCCACGCCGCGCCGCAGCCCGCGGCCCTGGCCCGCTGGTGGCGCGAACCCCGGTGGGCGCGCGTTTCCCTGGTCGTCATCCTGGTCGGGACCGCCGTCGGCCTGTCCTGGAACCTCGCTCGGGGCGGCGACTTCTCGTTCTACGAGGCGTCCGCGCGCTCGATGTCCGGCTCGTGGCACGCGCTGCTGTTCGGGGCGTTCGACCCGGACGCGACCGTCACGCTGGACAAGCTCAGCTGGTTCGCCATCCCGCAGGCCCTCAGCATCGACCTGTTCGGCATGTCGACCTCCTCGGTCGCCCTGCCGCAGGTGATCGAGGGCCTGATCACGGTCTGGGCGTGTGCGGTGATCGGGCTGCGATGGGCGGGTCGCTCAGCCGGACTGGTCGCCGCGGCCGCGGCGGCGACCACGCCGATCTTCCTGTCGATGTTCGCCCACCCGATGGAGGACGGGCTGGTCACGATGGCCCTGGCCGTCGCCCTGCTCTGGTGGCAGCGGGCGATCCTGACCGGCCGGTGGTGGCCGCTGCTGCTCGCCGGGCTCTTCGTCGGCATCGGCTTCCAGGCCAAGATGATGCAGGCCTGGTTCATCCTGCCGGCCCTGGTGATCGGCACCCTGGTGGCCTCACCCGAACCCGCCCGGCGGGTCGTCGCCCGCACCGGCGCGCTCGTGGGCGTCGCGGTGGCCGCGTCGCTCGCCTGGATCACCGCCATCCAGCTGACTCCGGCGGCCGACCGGCCGTACATCGACGGATCGACCGACAACAACGTCTTCGCCATGGTGTTCGGCTACAACGGGATCGGCCGGTTCATCCCGAGCGCGGTGCCCGGCGCCGTCGGCTACCACGCGTCGGGCGGCGGGGAGCACGTCACGACCACGGCGGCGTCCTCCACCGCACACCTGGCGTCCACCCTGCCGGCCGCCGCGGCACCGGAGGGGCCGGCGCCGCAGACCGTCTTCAAGCTGCTCGAGCCGCTGTACGGCAGCCAGGTCGGCTGGCTCTATCCGGTCGCGATCGCCGGCGTCGTGCTGGGGGTCCGGCGCTGGTGGCCGGCGGCCGTCCGCCGGCGGGCCGCCCCGGCCGCCGCGGCCGACCCGGGCGCCGCTGCCGGGACCGGCGACGGTCCGCGCCCGAACCGGGCGATCCGGGCCGACCGGACCGGCTGGGCCATGCTGCTGGTCCTGGTGATCTGGCTGCTGACCGCGGCCGCGGTGCTGACCGCCGCCCGGGTGCCGCACACCGCCTACGTCGCGGCGATCGGCGTCCAGCTCGTGCTGCTCGCCGCGGTCGGGCTGGCCGAGGCGGTCCGCCTGCTCCGCTCCCCCCGCCTGGCCGCCCGACTCGTGTTGACCGGCCTGCTCGTGGTGCAGACCGCCTGGAGCGGCTGGCTCGCGGTCGGCAGCGGGACGCCCTGGGTGCTCATCGGAGCGATGGCGGCGCTGGCCGTCACCGGCATCGTGGTCGCCGCCCTCGCCGCCGTCCGGAGCTGGTTCGTCCCCACCGCTGCGGAGTCCGCACCGGAATCCGCGCCCGGTTCGGCGCCGGATCCGGCGCCGGATTCAGCGCCGGCGGCGCGCCGCGGCTGGGCCCGGGCGGTGCCCGTGGTGGCGGCGGTCGCCCTGCTGGCGGGTCCGGCCTGCTTCAGCGTGCAGGTGCTGGACGCCTACCGGGACGGCAGCGGCAGCGACGCCTCCGTCGGCACCCGTGGCACGACCGGGTCGAACGTCGGCTTCGCCGTGTCGGCGCCGGACATCTGGGGTGGTCGGGAAACGATGCTGCCGGCCGTGGCCCAACTGCGGGACCGGGCGCGGGCCGCCGGCGGCGGTCAGGACGGCGCGCCGCTGTTCGTCAGCGACTGGTGGGCGATCTCGGCGTCGATCATCGACGCCACCGGGGACAGCGTGCTCACCGACGGCGGGTACTCCGGGCAGGTGCCGGTCTTCACCACCGCCGATCTGGACGCGATGGTCGCATCCGGGCGGAACCGGCTCTTCGTCGTCAAGGACGGCGCCCCGGCGGGCGACCCGGTCCAGCAGACCGTGCACCACGACGGCTGCATCGCGCTGCAGTCCTGGACGGCGTCGGCCGACGCCAAGCACACCGACCTGGACACCGGGTTCACCCTCTACCGGTGCAGTCCCACGACGGCCTGAGGTCCGACGGGACGTCTGGATACCGGGAAACGGGGTACAGGCCCTCGGATGAGGACCGAACACCGCCCAGGACCGTCCGTGACGGCGCGCCCCGCGGTCACACCCGGACGGCGCCCTCTCACCCTGCGGCTGGTCTCGCTGGCCGTCGGCGGCCTGCTCGTCACCCCGTCCCTGGCCGCCTGCGGGTCCGACCACGACGGCACCGAGCAGACCGAGCAGACCGTCTACTGCGTGGACGGCAACGACCAGGTCGTCGACGAGGCACTGTGCGACGAATCGAACCCCGGCGCCGGCTCGCACTTCCTGATGTTCGCCGCCGCCGGCTACCTGATCGGGTCGCGGCTGCCGGCCGGGGGCAGCCGGATCGCGCCGACCGACCAGGCCGCCCGGTCGGCCGCCGGCCTGGCCGCCACCGGCCGGGCGGCCGGCACGGTCGTCAAGTCCGGGGGCATCGGTCGCGGGTCGTCGGGGTCCGACGGATCGAGCGGCGGCTGATGGAGCGCCACGAGAACGGTGCCCTGCGGCCCGGCTGGGAGGCCCAGATCGTGGCGCAGGGGCTGGTCTTCAACGAGGACCACGTCCCGCGGCCCGACGGCGGGTTCGATGTCCGCTCGTACTGGCGCGAGGCCCAGTACTACTCCTTCACCGGCGCCGAGATCGACGAACTGGCCGCCGCCGGCAACACCATCCTGGACCGGATGCTGGTGCCCGCCGCCGAGCAGGTGATCGAGCAGCGGCGGTACGCCGAGCTGGCCATCCCGTCGTGGGCGGTCCCGGCGATCGAGCGGTCCTGGGAGGAGGACTCGCCCAGCGTCATCGGCCGGTTCGACCTGCGCTACGGCAACCGGCCCGACCTGGTCGCCGCCGACCCCCGCCTGGCCGTGCCCACGCTGCTGGAGTACAACGCCGACACCCCGACCAGCCTGCTGGAGTCGACGGCGATCCAGTGGAACTGGCTCCTGACCAACGACGCCGTGGCCGGCCGCGACCAGTGGAACAACGTCTACGAGGCGCTGGTGCTGGCCTGGCAGCGGAACCTGTCGCGGTTCTCCGCGCAGACCGGACGGGCGGTGCACACCGTGCACCTGGCCTGGTCGTCGGCCGACACCAGCGGCGAGGACCAGATGACGGTGCTGGCCATGGCCGACGCCGTCCAGGAGGCGGGCTACCGCGTCGAGCTGCTGCACACCGAGGACATCCGGCTGGCCGAAGAACCGGGGGCGATCGACTTCGCCGGCACCCGGGTCCATCCCGGCCGGTTCCTGGATGCGGCCGGCCGGTCGCTCGACGTCGTGTTCAAGCTGTACCCCTGGGAGATGCTGGCCGAGGATCCGTTCGGCCGGACCGCCCTGTGGGACGCCGCCCGGGCCGGCGGCACGGTCTGGGTCGAGCCGCCGTACAAGATGCTCTGGAGCAACAAGGGCATCCTGGCCGTCCTGTGGGAGATGTTCGGCGACGATCCGGAGCTGTCCCGATTCCTGCTGCCGACGTACTTCGCCGGGCGCGAGCCGGCCGGATTCACCTCCTACGCCGAGAAGCCGCTGCTGGGCCGGGAGGGCGCCAACGTCCGCCTCGTCCGGGACGGGGAGACGGTGCACGCCGAACCCGGACCGTACGGCGCCGAGGGCAGTGTCCGGCAGTTGCTCGCCCCACTGCCCGACTTCGCCGGCGTCGACGGCCCGCACCATCCGGTGCTGGGGGTGTGGATGGTCGACGGCGAGGCGGCCGGGCTGGGCCTGCGCGAGAGCGGCGGCCTGATCACCGACAACCTGTCCTCGTTCGTCCCGCACTGCCTGATCGACTGATCGAGTCGGCCCGCCCGTGGCGGCCCGCCGGTCCGGCGGTCAGCACGGCCTTGTCGCCCGGTCGCCGGAGGTCTGCACCGGCGGGCCGACCTGCACCACCCGACCCCGATCGAGCACCACCACCCGGTCGGCCCGGGCGATGGTCGAGGCCCGATGGGCGACGACCAGGGTGGCGCGGCCGGCCCGGGTCCGGTCCAGGGCCCGGTGCAGGTCCAGCTCGGTCGCCGCGTCCAGGTTGGCCACCGCCTCGTCGAGCAGCAGGACCGGGGCCCGCACCAGCAACGCCCGGGCGATCGCGACCCGGGCCCGCTCGCCGCCGGACAGCGTCGCCCCGTGCTCGCCAATGGGCGTGTCCAGGCCGCGCGGCAGCCGGCGCACCGTCGGACCGAGCTGGGCGTCCTCGACCGCCCGCCAGAGCTGCTCGTCGGTGGCGTCCGGCCGGCCCAGCCGCAGGTTCTCGGCCAGCGTCCCGGCGAACAGGTGCACGTCCTGCGGGACGACGGTGATCAGGCCGCGCAGTTCGTCGTCGGGGATGGACGGCAACGGGCGGCCCTGCACCCGGATCTGCCCGGCGTCGGGGTCCCAGAACCGTTGGACGAGGGCGAGCACCGTCGACTTGCCGGCCCCGGACGCCCCGGCCAGCGCGACGATCTCACCGCGCTCGACCCGCAGATCGACCTCGTGCAGCACCGGATCGGCCGGCCGGTAGCCGAAGCGCACGCCGGCCAGCTCCAGCGCCGGGGCCGCAGTCCGGTCACCGGCGGCCGGCCCGGCCGGCAAATCCACCGGCGGCACGGCGGGCGGGGCCGACAGCACCTGCTCGATCCGGTGCACGCTGGCCCGCAGGGCACCGGCCCGGTGCAGCGTGCGGGCCAGCTGGGCGGCCGGCAGCAGGACCGCCCCGACCAGGGTGAGCACGATCGGGGCGACGGCGACCGGCAGCTGCCCGTCGACCACCCGGCCGGTGACCAGCAGCAGGGCCAGGACCGCGGCGAGGGCGGTGATCGCGTCGACGGCGGCCGCCTCGCCACCGGCCCGCACCGCTGTCCGGCGGTGCACCCCGAGCAGCTCGCGGGTACGCCGGGCGATCAGCTCCTGGCGCCGCGGCAGCGCCCCGGCCGCGGTGAGATCGGCCAGTCCGTCGAGGGTTTCGACCACGTCCGCCTGCAGGGTGGCCGAAGCCAGCCGCTCGTCGGCGCCCTGCCGGTCGGCCAGCGCCCGCCGCCACCAGGGCACGGTCAACAGCAGCACCGCAGCGGGCCCGAGTACGAGCAGCACTGGCGGGGCGAGCCACCCGGCCAGCACCGCGCCGGCCCCGATCAACACGCCCGTGACGACGACCTGGCCCAGCACGTGGGCCAGCAGCCATTCCAGGCTCTCCACGTCGGACAGCGCGGTGGCGGTGAACTCCCCGCTGCGCCAGGCCGGCCGGCGGCTCGGCACCAGCAGGCGCAGCCGGTCGAACACCGTCACCCGCAGTCCGGCCAGCACCCGGTACGCCAGGTCGTGCGAAAGCACCATCTCCCACCAGGTCGCCGCCCCGGTGACGAGCACCGCGGCGCCGGTCGACCCGACCAGCCACCAGGGGAACGGGCCGGACGCGCCGCCGAGCACGGCACCGGCCAGCGCCGAGCCGCCGACGGCGGCCGCGACCGCGCCGAACTGGGCCAGCAGACCGGCCAGCACGCTGCGCCGCAGCAGTCCGTGCTCGGCCCGCAGCCAGGGCCAGCACCGGCGGGCGGCCTGCAGGTCCGCCCGGACCGCGGCGACGACGCCCGGACGGGCGACCGCCGAGTCGGGAGCGCCGCCCGCGCCGGAGGTCCGGATGGCCGTCATACCAGCACCTCCCGAGCGGCCAGCAGCTCGGCCAGCGGTCCCGGCCGGCCGGCGAGATCGTCGAACCGGCCGAGCTGGACGAGCCGGCCACCGGCCAGGACGGCGACCTGGTCGGCGTCCCGCACGGTGGACAGCCGGTGGGCGATGACGACCAGGGTGTGCCGCCCGCGCAGCGCGGCCAGCGTGTCGGTGACGGCCCCCTCGGCGCGGTGGTCCAGGTGGGCGGTCACCTCGTCGAGGATCAACAGCGGCGCACCGCGGACGAGGGCCCGGGCCAGCGCCAACCGCTGGCGCTGCCCGCCGGACAGCGACCGGCCGCCCTCGGCGATCAGGCCGTCCAGGCCGCCCGGCACGGCGTCGAGCACGTCCTGCGCCCCGGCCGCCCGGATCGCGGCCGCGACCGCCGCCCGGCCGGCCGCCGGGGCGCCCAGCCGCAGGTTCTCCAGGACGGTGCCGGAGAACAGGAAGGGGTCCTGCTCCACGGTGGCCACGGTCGCCCGGAGCCGGCTCAGCGACAGCGCCGTCAGGTCGATCCCGTCGAACCGGACGGCGCCGTCCGTCGGGTCGAGCGCCCGCGCGAGCAGCCGCGCCAGGGTGCTCTTGCCGGCCCCCGACGCACCGACCACGGCGAGCATCGAGCCGGCCGGTATGCGCAGGTCGATCCCGCGCAGGGCCCACCGGTCGGTCGCCGGGTAGCGCAGACCGGCCCCGACCAGCTCGATCGTCGGCGGCCGGTCCGGCTCCGGCCGCGTCGCGGTCCCGGCGTCGGGCACCGCGGGGGTGGCCGAGAGCACGGCGTCCAGGCCGTCGACCGCGGTCAGTCCCAGGTAACCGGCATGCCAGGCCGCGGTCAGGTCGCGGACCGGCCGGAAGCACTCGGTCGCCACCAGCAGCACCAGCACCATCACGGCGATCCCCCCGGGCCCGGTGGCCAGGCCGGTCCCGCCCCACAGGCCCCACGCGGTGACGGCGATCGCGGCCGCGGTCCCGCCGACCACCAGCGCCGCGCTGATCCCGTTCTCCACCAACGACACCCGCAGCTCGCGCATGGTGTCCCGGTAGAGCGCGTCGGACCGCGCCTGCAGCCCGTCCCGCCGCCGGCCTGCCGCCCCGAACGCCCGCAGGGTCGGCAGGCCCTGCACGGCCTCCAGGTAGTCCGCCGCGATCGCCAGGTACGACTCCCAGCGGTGCCGTCCGGTGCGCAGCAGCGACGCGTCCTTGAGCCGGGGCACGACGAGCACGAGCAGCACCGCGCCGGTGAGCACGGCCGCGGCCGGCGCCCACACCGTGTACATCCAGCCGACCAGCGAGGCCGGAACGATCGCGGTGATCACCAGTTGGGGCAGGTACCGGCTGAAGTACGGATCGAGCCCGTCGACGCCCTCCAGCAGGACACCGCGGACGGCCCCGGACCGCATCCGCCGGGCGGCGTCCGGCCCGAGCCGCCCGACCCGGTCGAGCAGGGTGGCGCGCAGCCGGATCCGGACCGCGGCCCCGCACCGGACGACGACCAGTTCCCGCAGCCAGATCAGCCCTGCCCGCAGGGCCACGACGACCCCCACGACCGCCAGCCACCGGCTGACCGCCGCGCCGTCCCCAGCCGCCAGCGCCGTGAGCGCGGCAGCCAGCACGACGGCCTGGGCCAGGTAGCTCAGGGTGACGGCCAGCCCGGCCAGCACGCAGAGCGACACCGGGCCCCGAACCTCGGGCAGGAGTTGCAGCAGCCGGCGATGGAACACGGTCGGGTCCGTTCGGTCGATGACGGGCCGGTCGGGCGACCGGACGTGCGGGCGAGATCAGTTGTGCGGCGGCGGCACCGGGGTCACGTCGGGCTGCCCGCCGACCGTCCGGCCGTGGGCCGTGGCCAGCCGGCCGAGCCGCGGGGTGCCCAGGTAGGGGTAGGCGGCCGGGCTGTTGACCAGCAACCCGGAGACGAGCACCCGGACCACCCCCAGCCCGGTCGACCGCACGTCGTCGGTGGTCAGGTCGACCGTCACCACCCGGTGCCCGGCCGCCCGCAACGCCGCGCGGGCCGCCGCGAGACCCCCCGGGTCCCGGGGCAGGTCGTCGACGGACCGCGGCCGGCCGGGCGGCGCGAACCGGCGGAGCATCGGGTGCAGTCGCCGGTCCAGCCACCGCTGGGTCTGCGCGGCCAGGTCCCGGACGTGCTCGAACTGCGCGCCGGCACTGTCGAGGTACCGGCGGTCGGCCCGGAACGGCAGGTAGGCGCCGCGGGCGAAGATCCCCTGGCGGACGGCCCGCAGGCTGGCCCCGTCGGGGTCGAGCAGACCCCGGCTGGCCACCCACACCTGCAGGGCCTCCTGCACCGCCTTGGCCGCGGCCCGGGCCGGCTCGGGTCCGGCCGAGAAACCGGCGGCGGGGATGTGCCGGCGCCCGTCCCAGATCAGCGCGCCGAGCACCGGCAGGCCGAACCCGCCGGGCAGCGCGATCAGCCGCACCTGCAGCGGGCAACCGCGCCAGGCCCGCCGCAGCGCGGGCACCGACCAGGGGTCGACCGGGACCGCCGGCAGCCGCAGGGTCCACCAGGCCACCATCGCGTCGCGTTCCAGGCACTCGGTGAGCGCCCGGTCGGCGGCGTCGGCCGGACCCTGACCGCAGGCGATGCCGGCGTAGTGCAGGTGGTTGATCCGCGGATCGTCCGCGCGCCGGCCCTGGTGCCAGTTGAGGTAGACCCAGGAACCGGGCACCCAGCACGCCCGGCCGTCCTCGTCCCGGCCGCGCACCCAGCGGATCGGCAGGTCCGGCGTCCACGGCCGGTACGGGAACCCGGGCCGCTCGACCTGCTCAGGCGCGAACACCGGCAGCTCGGCCGGGGTCAGCACGGCATCGCCGGCGGGCAGGTCGGCGACCCGGGCCAGCGGCAGATCGGCCGGGATGTTGTTGCCGCAGTAGCGTTCCACCGCCTCGCCGATCGCGGCCAGCCGGGCGGCCCGGTCGTCGCCGAACGATGTGCCGGCGGCGATCCGGTCGGCCAGCCAGACCGCGAACTGGCGCGTGTCGGCCACCTCGGCGACCCGGCACCGGTAGGACCGGGGCAGCTCCGGATGCCCGGTCACCGCGACCACCCGGCGCACCACCCCGACGACCGGGTCGACCAGCCGCTCGGGCCGCACCGGGACCGGACCGGCGGGGGCGGTCACAGCCACGCCCCGGGCAGCCGGTCGGCGCGGACCGGATGACCGATCGGCCCGTCGGCGGTCACCACGGGCAGCCGCAGCTCGACGCCGCCGACCCGTCGGGTGACCACGTGCAGCCGCGTCGCATCCACTGGGTCGGTGCCGTCCTGCGGGTCCCGCGGGAACAGTGGGAACAGGTGCCCGGTGACCTGCACCGCGAGCCGGTGACCGGCGGGCACCACGCCGGCCAGGGGCGGCAGGACCAGCTCCGCGTGGGTATCCGCGGTCCGGATCGCGGCATGGGCGAGCTGCACGGCCCGGCCGTCCGGGGTGAGCCGGAGCAGCCGCACCACCCAGTCCAGGGGGACGGGGCCGTCCGCGGGACCGGTGCTCCCGAGCCCGTTCAGGGTCACCTCGGGCCGGCCGACCAGGATGCGGTCGGCGGTGCCGGGCGGGCATTCGAACCGGGCCTGGTCAGGGCGGTCCAGGGTGTCCGTGACATCGTCCGACGTGATCTGCGCCGGGAACGGGTCGTCCGGATCGGCGGTGAACTGCCGCGGCCCGCCGGGCGGGCGGCCGGCCGGGTCGGTGCCGGGGCCGCCGTCCAGGCCGGTTCCGGTTCCGATGCCGATGCCCGGGTCGATGGCGGTGCCCGGGTCGATGGCGGTGCCCGGGTCGATGGCGGTGTCCGAGTCGATGGCGGTGTCCGAGTCGATGGCGGCGCCCGGGTCGGTGGCCGACGGCCACCCGGTGCCGACCCACCAGCCGCCGGCCGTGTCGACCGGCCCGCCGTCCGGGGCGGCCAGCCAGCGTCGGCGCACACCGGCCGCGCCACCACCCAGCAGGTCGCCCACCCACCCGCGGACGAGCATGCCGGGGCGCACCTCCGGACGCGGCGACCGCAGCGCAGGTCCCGGCCGGCCCGGCCGGCCCAGGTCCAGGTCGTGGCCCCACGGCCCGAGCACCAGGTGCGCGCGCGGACCCCGCCAGCCGGTGAAGAGCTCGACCGCGGTGTCCGCGTAGGCGTCGTACCGGCCGCCCAGCACCAGCAGCGGCGGTGATCCGGGCGATCCCATCGGCACAGGCGGCCGCGGGGCGTCCCACGCCCGCCGCCACCCGGTGGGGTCGCCGCCCCAGCAGCGCGGAAGCTCGGCCACCGGCAGGGCCCGCAGGACGCCCGGTTCGAGCAGGTGCAGCGCGTCGATGACGGGCCCGTGCGGCACCCGCCGTTGCCCGTGGCTGGGCCACCACCAGGCGTGCGCCAGCAGCCGCGGTACCCCGCCCGGTTCCCGGATGGTCTGCGCGTGCGAGAGCGCGGGCACCGCGACGATCAGCCCGGTCAGCCGCGATCCGGGCGCCAGGGCAATCTCCAGCGCGCAATGGGCCCCGTACGAGCTCCCGTAGGCGATGACCCGGCCGTCGCTCCAGGGCTGCCGGCGCAGCCAGCGCAAGGTCGCGGTGCCGTCGGCCCGCTCGCCGGCCCAGGGGCGCCAGCGGCCGCCGGACTCGTACCGGCCGCGCACGTCCTGAACGACCGCGACCAGTCCCTGCGCCGCCCAGCCGATGGCTTCCTTCATCACCGCCCCGGTTCCGTAGGGCGTGCGGATCAGCACCGCCGGGAACGGACCGGGTCCGTCTGGGAGCACCACGTCGGTGTTCAGCTCGACCCCGTCGCCGACGCCGACGCGCAGGCCCAGCCGGACCCGGTGACGGGGGCCGGCCGGGCGCGCCGCGCGCTCGCCGCCGGCCGGGACGGTGACCGTCATGCCGGTTCTCCCCGCAGGTCGGCGGGCGGCACCGGCAGGATCCAGTGGTCGCTGCCGGCCCCCGTCAGCAGGTCGATCCGGCGCAACCGGAACCGCGGCTCGACGTGGATCGGCGCCGGCCGGACGATGCGCCGCGACCGGCCGCTCATCGGGCGCCACCCCGGGCCGACGCGCGATCCACTGGTCCGTCCGAGGTCGGCGACCACCAGCCCGGCCAGCAGCCGGCCGACCGCCGGGGTGATCGGCACCGGCCCCCGGACCGCCGCGCCGGACCAGCGGGCCTGGGCGACCGCCGGACGGCGCTCGGCGGCCAGCCGGCGCTGCCGCACCATCGCGTGGGTGACGTCACCCGCGCCCCGGGCCACCGGTTCCAGATCGACCCGGCGACCGTCCACGGTCAGCCGGACCCAGCAGAGCTCCCCGCGGCCGGCGGCGGCGTCGAGGACGGCGGCGGCCGGCCCGAAGGGTTCCGGTCCGGCCCAGACGACCAGTGAGCCGGGCGGCGCTCCGGCCGGCAGGGCGGCGACGTGCCGCACTCGCACCCCTCGCCGCCCGAGCAGGGTCGACAGCGGACGGGTGAACTCCGGGGGGCCGCCGATCAGGGCGCCGACCGGCCAGCCCGGCCCGGGTCGACTGCCGTGACCCCGGGCGGAACGCCGGTTGCGGGCGGCCGCCCGGCGCGGCGCCCGGCCGCCCCGGACCGCCCGCCGATCCACACCCCGACCGCGTCCGGGAACGGCCGCGATCCCGGCCGCGGCCAGGCCGGCCAGGAAATCCCGGTGGACGACCGGGTCGATCGATCGTGGGTCGCCGAGGCCGGCCGGCCGGGCCTCCCCGCGCAGGGCCCGGCTCCGGCCGAGCGGGTCGCAGACGTACCAGTGGTCCTGCGCGGCGACGAGGGCGAACCCGGGACGCAGCCAGGGACGCACCACGGGGGCCGCGGACATGATCCTCCAGACAGACAGACAGACAGACAGGAACGGGACGGGACAACACCAGGGGTCGCCCGAGGTTCGGGTGGGGCCGGCAGCCGGCCCCACCCGACCGCGGGCTACTGCTCCGCCGGCTGGTCGGAGTCCTGCTCGAACAGGTCCTCCACCAGCGCGTTGGAACACGTCGGATGCGCCACCGAGTCAGCGGCGTAATCCAGCCGATCCAGGGCCTCCAGCATCTTCGAATGCGTGACCATCATGTCGTTCTCACCCCCTTCCCGCGTCCGGAACCGTCAGGCCGCCGCCGCCCGGCCACCCGGGTCGGTCCTATTGAGAATCATTATCACACAACCGAGAGGCCCCGGAGCGGTCGGCCCCGTGCTTGACGGACCGCGTGACGGCTCGCCCCCTCCCGATCCCGCAGATCGCGGGCCTCGCCGTCGGGCTGTGGCTGACGGCCGCGTGTCGTGGCCCATCCGACCCGCCAGAGCTCTCGCTGCTCCGCGCCGCGGATTCCGGACCGCTTCCCCTCTACACCGAAAGCGGCACCCTGACAAAGAATTCCGGGTGCGTCCGGCTGCGTCGCTCCGACCGCTTCGAACGGTCCCTGATCTTTCTGGACGACGTGCCGATCGAGGTGGCCGGCGACCGGCTGCGCCTGGGTGGGACGGCCCTGGACACCGACGGCCCGGACCCAACTCCGGTGACCCTGGAGCTGCGCGACGGCCCGGTGCTCTTCGACGACCGGACGATCCGCGGCGCGCTGGACCGGCAGTGCAATCAGACCGCGCCGTCCTTCGTGGTCCGGATCGAGATCGGGCCCTGAGCGATCGTTCACGACCGGTTGCCGCCACGGTCGCCGAACCCCATCATCGGGCGGTGAGCACCCGACTGGCCGCCTACGTCGAGCAGCGAGGACCGGCGGACTCGATCCGGGTCGGCCGGTTGCCCGTCCCCGAGCTCGGACCCGACGACGTCCTGGTGGCGGTCAGCGCGGTCAGCGTCAACCCGGTCGACACCTACGTCCGCAGCGGCCGGTACGACACCCCGATCCCGCTGCCGTTCATCGTGGGCCGCGACCTGGTCGGCACGGTCGCCGGGACCGGTGACGCCGTGCGCGGCCTGGCCGTCGGCGACCCGGTCTGGGCCAACAGCCTCGGTCACGCCGGCCGCCAGGGGGCGGCCACCGAACTCGCGGTCGTCGCCCGCGACCGGCTCTACCGGCTGCCCCCGGGCGTCGACCCGGAGGTGGCGGTTGCCGTTGCCCACCCCGCCGTCACCGCCTACCTGGGCTGGTTCCTCCGGGCCCGGATCCGGCCCGGCTGGACGGTCTTCGTCGGCGGTGGGGCCGGCAACGTCGGGATCGCGGCCATCGAGATGGCGGTCCGGGCCGGTGTCCGGGTGATTGCTTCGGCCCGCGACACCCACGCCGACCGCTGCCGGGCCGCCGGCGCCGCTGCCGTCGTGGACTACCGCTCCCCGGACCTGGCCGATCGGATCGCCGCCCACGCCCCGGAGGGCGTCGACGTCTACTGGGACACGTCGGGCACCAACGACACGGACGTCGCCGCCGCGGTCCTGCGGCCCGGCGGCCGGATGCTCGTCACCGCCGCCCGGGCCCCGGTCACCGTCGCGCTCGCGCCGCTGTACACCCACGACATCGCCATCGACGGTTTCGTCATCAGCCGGGCCGCGGCCGGCGAACTCGCGCAGGCCGCCGACCTGATCAACGCCATGCTCGCCGCCGGGGAGCTGACCACCCGGATCACCGACCGCCTCCCCCTGGAGCAGGCGGCGCAGGCCCACCGCCGGATCGAGTCCGGCGAGGTCGACGGGCGGCTGCTGCTGACGATCTGAGCGACCCCCGGCCGGCCGGAGTAGGATTTCCTGTCCGGCTCGCGCGTGCGCGAGCGCCGGTGTAGTGGAAGGGCCCGCGTGTCAGATCCCGACAGTGTTTCCGACGGACCGTCGACCGACGCTCCGGCCGGTGACGAGGTCGACCCCGTCGTCGAAGAGCAGGCCGCGGTCGACGAGCTGTACCGCCGGCTCGACGCCCTGCGCACCGAGCGCGTCGAGCTGAGGGACCGGTACATCAGCCGCAGCGACAACACCCCGGGCGGCCGGGTGGAACGGGACCTGGCCTACACCAATCACGCCGCGGCGGTGGTCGCGCTCAACGCGGCCGAGGACCGCCTGTGCTTCGGCCGCATCGACCGCACCGACGGCGAGTCCATGCACATCGGCCGGATGGGCATCTTCGCCGACTCGGGGGACCACCGTCAGCTGCTGATGGACTGGCGGGCCCCGTCGGCCCGGCCGTTCTACGTCGCCACCGCCGCCAATCCGCTGGGACTGCGCAAGCGGCGGTACATCACGACCCGGCGGCGCCGCGTGCTGACCGCGAACGACGAGTACCTGGACCTGTCCGACGCCGAGGCGCTGGCCCGGGCCCGGACGGCCGGCGGCGGACCGGCCGGCGAGGCGGCGCTGCTGGCCGCGCTCCGGGCCCCCCGGACCGGCCGGATGTCCGACATCGTGGCCACCATCCAGGCCGAGCAGGACCGGATCATCCGGGCCGACCTCAACGGCATCCTGGTCGTGCAGGGCGGCCCGGGCACCGGCAAGACCGCCGTCGCCCTGCACCGCGCCGCCTACCTGCTCTACAACCACCGGGATCAGCTGCAGCAGCGCGGCGTGCTGATCATCGGGCCCAACCCGACGTTCCTGCAGTACATCGGCCAGGTGCTGCCGTCGCTCGGCGAGAACGCGGTGGTGCTCTCGACCGTCGGCGACCTGTTCCCCGGGGTCTCGGCGCGGGCGGTCGAGCGCCCCGAGGTCGCCCGGGTCAAGGGCCGCACCTCGATGACGGCCGTGATCGCCAACGCGGTGCTGCACCGCCAGGCGCTGCCCCGCACCCCCATCTCGGTGCCGTTCCCGGGTGCCCCGGGCGGCGTGCTGACCCTCGACCGGGCCGTGCTCGGGCCGGCCCGGGACCGGGCCTGGGCCTCGCGGCGACCGCACAACCGGGCCCGGCCGGTCTTCGTGCGGCGGGTCGTCGACGGCCTGGTTCGCCAGGTGGCCGCCCGGCTGGGCACCGGCCCGGACGGCGAGAGCCTGGCCACCGCCGACGATCTCGCGGCAATCCGGCAGGACTTGATCGAGCACGACGGGCTGCGCGACGCCCTGCGCGGCGTCTGGCCGGCGCTGACCCCGCAGCGCCTGCTGGCCGACCTGCTCGGCTCGGCGGAGCGGATCGAGTTTGCCGCCGAGTCGCTGCGCCCGCGGGACCGGGAGCTGCTGCTGCGAACCGAGAACCCGGCCGGCTGGACGGCCGCCGACGTGCCGCTGCTGGACGAGGCGGCCGAACTGCTGGGTGTGCTCGACGCGGCCGGGGCGGCCGCCGCGGTGGGCGGCAGCGCCGACGACGGCGGGTACGCCGCCGAGGTACTGGACCTGCTGGGCGCCAACGAGGACCTGGATCCCGAGGACGTCGGCCTGCACAGCATGGTCGGCATGGTCAGCGCGGCCACCCTGGCCGGCCTGCACGACGAGGTGGTCGACTGGACCTCGACCGCGGAACGGGCTGCCGCGGACCGGGAGTGGACCTACGGGCACGTCATCGTGGACGAGGCGCAGGAACTCTCGGCGATGGCCTGGCGGATGGTGATGCGGCGCTGCCCGATGCGCTCGATGACGCTGGTCGGCGACCTGGCCCAGACCTCGGACCCGGCCGGCGCGCTGTCCTGGTCGCGGATGCTCCGGCCGTACGTGCGCGGCCGGTTCGGCGTCGAGGAGCTGACCGTCAACTACCGGACGCCGGCCGAGATCATGACGATCGCCGAGCCGGTGCTGTCCGCGATCGATCCCGGGCTGCGGGCCCCCCGGTCGGTGCGCGACGCGGGCGTGTGGCCGCAGCATCGCCGGGTCGCGCCGGGCGACCTGGCCGCGGAGGTGGTCGACGTCGTGCGGGACGAGGACGAGGAGCCGGGCACGGTCGCGGTGATCGTCCCCCGGGCGCGGCGCGCGGCGGTCGCCGAGGCGGTCGAACGGGCCCGCACCGGCGGGCCGGCAGGTCCCGAGCCGGTCCAGCCGTCACTGTTCGACGAGCCCGGGACGGTCACCGACCTGCGCCGGCACGTGGTCGTGCTGACCGTGGCCGAGGTCAAGGGCCTGGAGTTCGACAGCGTCGTCGTGGCCGACCCGGCCGGCATCATCGCCGAGTCCGACCGCGGGCTGTCCGATCTCTACGTGGCGCTCACCCGCACGACCCAGCGGTTGACCGTCCTGCATACCGGCGACCTGCCCGCCGTGCTGGGCCGGCTCCGCGAACCCGCCGCCTGACCCGTCCGGGTTCGCTGATCAAAGCCGCGTCGCCGCACCCGGAATGCCCGACTCGACCCGGGTTTGATCAGCGAACGCTCGGTCCCGCCGGGAGTTCGCTGATCAAAGCCGCGTCGCCGCAGCCGGAATGCCCGACTCGACCCGGGTTGGATCAGCGAAACCCGCCGCCGGAGCCGGCCGGCGGCGGGTTCGCGACGGCGGTCCTACAGGATGTGCAGCATCTCCTGGTAGGTCGGCAGCGGCCAGGTGTCGTCGGCCACCAGGCCCTCGAGCTCGTCGGCGGCGGCGCGCACCGCGGCCATGGCCGGGATGAGCTTCTCCAACGCGTAGACCGCTTCCTCCATCGAGGACTCGCCGGCGTGGATGCCCAGGGCGGTCTCCAGGCCGGTGATGCCGCTGGTCAGCGCCGCGACCGACGCGGTGATGGCGTCCAGGGTCGGCGAGTCGAACGACATGCCGATGGCCTTGAGGTTCATCGCCGCCCCGGCCAGCTCACCCTGGTACCGGATGGCTGCCGGCAGGATCTTGGTCTTGGCGATCTCCAGTGTCTCCGACGCCTCGAGCATCACCGAGAGCGCGTACTGCTCCAGGTAGACCTCGAGCCGGCTGGCCAGCTCCCGGTTGGACAGCACCGCGTACTTCTCGAACAGGTCCTTGACCTCGGGCCGGTCGTACTCGGGCAGCGCGTCCACGGTGGTCTTCAGGTTCTTCAGGCCGCGTTCCGCCGCCTCCACCTGCCAGGCGTCGGCGTAGCCGTCGCCGTTGAACACCGCGGCGCCGTGCTCGGTGATGATGTCCTTGAGCACCTTTTGCACGGCCGCGTCGAACTCGGTGCCGCCGGCGATCAGGGTTTCCAGCTCGGTGGCGATGAAGTCCAGCGAGTCGGCCAGGATGGTGTTGATCGCGACCATCGGCCCGGAGATCGACTGCGACGAGCCCGGGGCGCGGAACTCGAACCGGTTGCCGGTGAAGGCGAACGGGCTGGTCCGGTTGCGGTCGCCCGGGTCGGCCTTGAACGGCGGCAGGGTGTCGACCCCGACGGTCAACGTGCCCGGCGCCTTGGAGCCGGTCAGCGCGCCCGCGGCGATCTGGTCGAACACGTCGGCCAGCTGGGCCCCCAGGAACACCGAGATGATCGCCGGCGGGGCCTCGTTGGCGCCCAGCCGGTGGTCGTTGCGGGCCGAGGCGACGACGGCGCGCAGCAGGCCACCGAACTTGTGCACGCCGCGGATGACGGCCGCGCAAAACACCAGGAACTGTGCGTTCTCGTGCGGGGTGTCGCCCGGGTTGAGCAGGTTGCCCTGGTTGTTGTTGCCGATGGAGAAGTTGACGTGCTTGCCCGAGCCGTTGACCCCGGCGAACGGCTTCTCGTGCAGCAGGCACTCCATGCCGTACCGCTGCGCCACCCGCTGCAGCGTGGTCATCATCAGCTGCTGGTGGTCGTGCGCCAGGTTGGCCTTCTCGAACAGCGGGGCGATCTCGAACTGGCCGGGGGCGACCTCGTTGTGCCGGGTCTTGGCCAGGATGCCCTGCTTGAACAGCTCCCGGTCCACCTCGATCATGAACGCCAGCACCCGCTCGGGGATGGCGCCGAAGTAGTGGTCGTCGAACTGCTGACCCTTGGCCGGCTTGGCGCCGAACAGGGTCCGGCCGCTGGACATCAGGTCCGGGCGGGAGAAGAAGAAGTGCCGGTCGATCAGGAAGTACTCCTGCTCGGCGCCGGCGTAGGACACGACGGTGTCGATGTCGGTGTGGCCGAAGAGCGCCAGCACGCGAGCGGCCTGCTTGCTCATCGCCTGCTGGCTGCGCAGCAGCGGGGTCTTCTTGTCCAGCGCCTCACCGGTCCAGGAGATGAACACGGTGGGGATGCACAGGGTGTTGCCGTTCGGGTTCTCCAGGATGTACGCCGGGCTGGTGACGTCCCAGCCGGTGTAACCGCGGGCCTCGAACGTGTTGCGGATGCCGCCGTTGGGGAAGCTGGAGGCGTCCGGCTCGCCCTGGATCAGGGTCTTGCCGGCGAATTCGGCCATGGAAGTGCCGCTGTCCTCCGGGGACAGGAACGAGTCATGCTTTTCCGCGGTGAGCCCGGTGAGCGGGTAGAACACGTGCGCATAGTGCGACGCACCGTTCTCCAGCGCCCAGTCCTTCATGGCGGACGCGACGACGTCGGCCACCGCCGGGTCCAGCGGCGCGCCCTTGTCGATCGTCGACATGACCGACTTGTAGATCGACTTGGGCAACCGCGACTTCATCACGGCCGGGCTGAAGGTGTTGCGCCCGAACAGCTCTCCCAGCGGCTCGGTGAAGTCCTTGTCGGGCACCTGGTACCCGGTGACCGCATTGATCGCCTGGCGACGTGACTGGCTACCGCTCATACTCGTGATCTCCCGGAATCCGGCCGACGTGCCGTGCGCAGTCGGTGTTCGCGCCGGCTGGAGCCGGGCACGCGGAGACCGACGGTGTCAGCCGACCGTCACGGGCGTGTTTCGACAGCCTTATCGGGGGGAAAACCCTCGGCCGGTCACCCGGACGGGATGAGCCGGGGCACACGGACCGTAACAGCCGATGGTCGGGCGGCGACGGGCGGGCTCAACCCCGGGGCCGCGGCCGCGGCTTGAGTCGGGTGGCCGGCATGACGGGAGCCGGCAGCGGGCCGCCCGGGTAGCCCATGACGCGCCCGAAGCGGGTCGCCGGCGGCTCACCGGCGGCGACGGCGGCGATCTCTTCCTGCCATTCCCGCCGGAACTCCACCACCTCGTCGTGGCTGCGCCCGATGAAGTTCCACCACATGACGATCTCCTCGTCCAGCGGCTCCCCGCCGAGCACGACGACCCGGGCCGCGGCCGCCCCGGCGGTCAGCCGGACGGTCGCCGTCCCGGGCGGCAGGTAGGCCAGCGCGGCCCGGCCGAGCGGCCGACCGTGGACGGTGACGTCACCGGAGTCGACCAGCACGCCGTGCTCGAATCCGGCGTCCAACGGCAGCTCGACCGCCGCGCCCGGCGCCAGCACCAGTTCGGCGCCCAGCAGGGGCGAGTGCACGGTGGCCGGCGAGGTCAGGCCCAGCCACGATCCGATGAACACCCGGCCGCGCAGGTCGCCGTCGGCCAGTGTCTCCGGCACGACGTGCTCGAAGGCCGGCGGCAGCGCCCGCGCCGGCTCGGGCAACGCGACCCAGAGCTGGACGCCGTGCAGCACGTCGGTGTCCGGGGTGGAGACCTCGGAGTGCGAGATGCCCCGGCCGGCCGTCATCAGGTTCAGTTCGCCCGGCCGCACCCGCGCGTGCGAGCCGACCGAGTCGCGATGCTCGATCTCGCCCTCGAACAGCCAGCTCACCGTCTGCAGCCCGGTGTGCGGGTGCGGCGCGACGTCCATCCCGCCGCTGCGGGCCACCCGGTCCGGGCCGTAGTGGTCGGCGAAGCACCACGCGCCGATCAGCGATCGCTGCCGCAGGGGCAGGGTCCGCCGCACCGTCATGGCGCGGATGCCGCCCAACGGGACGTCGCGCGGTTCGAGCACCTCGACCGCGTCCGGAGCGGGCCGCCGGCCGCCCCGGCAGACGAGTTCGGCGGGTTCGGCGTCGACGTTCGTCATCTGCGCAGGCTAGCCCGGCCCCGGGCCGCCCACGATCGGGAACCCGGCAAAAGTCCATCCTTCCGGGCGTTGAGCCGGCCGACGAAGTGTGTGCATAGTGTAATCGTCGACTACGCTGTGTGCTGGCGGGGAGGGGGTCCGCCATGAGCACGGCACGGCCACGGGACGGAGGGACACCGCTGGTCACCGCAGACGACGCCGACCTGCGCGGAACCGACGCCGTGGACGCGGTGCTCGGCTCCGCGTTCGAGCGCTCCGTGCTCGCCATGTTCGTGGTCGATCTCGACCTGGTCATCGTGCGGGCCAATCCGGCCGCCGGCCGGCTCCTCGGCGTGCCGGACCTGACCGGTCGCCGGTACACCGACTTCCACACCCCGGACTCGGCGCGCTCGGCGCGCGGGTTCGTCGCCCGGCTGCACGCCGGTGAGCTGGCCCACGTGCACCGGGACGGGATGATGCTCTCCGCGGCCGGCGACCGGCTGGGCGTGGAGATCCGGTCCGAGCCGTTGGGCGAGATCCCCGGGCCACCGCTCTACCTGGTGCAGGTCCGGGACGTCACCGCGCTCCGCCAGCACGAGAACGCGCTGACCGCGAGCGAGCGCATGTACCGGGACGTGGTCGAGCACCTGCCCAGCAGCACCGTCCTGAGCTTCGACCGGGACACCCGCATCCTGCTGGCTGCCGGGGCGCTGCTCGAGCGCATGGGCTACGACTCGGCGGCCATGCGCGGGCAGCGGATGGAGCGGGTGCTGCCGCCCTCGGTGCTGGCCGAGATCGACGAACCGGTCCGGGCGGCGCTGCGCGGCGAATCCTCGGACCTGGACTACAGCAGCCCGGTCAACGGCAGCCAGTTCCGCATGCGGGTCCACCCCATCACGGCCGACGACGAGCAGGTGGTGGGCGGCCTGATCCTGTCCGAGGACGTCTCCACCGAGCGGGCCCGGCAGATGCAGCTCGAGCAGATGCAGGAGTTGAGCCGGGTCGGCAGCTGCCGCTTCGACGCGATCACCGGCTGGGACTTCGACCCCGTCCTGCTCGACCTGCTCGGGGTCACCACGGTCGAGGAGGGCCTGCTCGCCGTCGACGAACTCGTCCTGCCCGAGGATCGCGACGAGATCCGGCGGACTTACCGCAAGGTGCTGGCCGACGGCGGCCGGGCCACGCTGGAGTACCGGCTGCGGCACGGCCGGACCGGCGAGCTGCGGTACGTGCGCGGCTGCTGCGACGCCGTGGTCGATGCCGACGGCAAGCTGCTGCGCGCGGTGATCACGCACGCCGACATCACCGAGTCGGTGTACTCCCGCCGCACGGCCGAGGCCGCGCTGGCCGCGTCGGCCCAGGCGCGCACGGTGCTGCTGCGCCGGATCAGCGACCTGCTGGCCACCGAATCGGGGTCGCTGCTGGCCAAGGCCGAGCAGATCGCCGAGGTCGCCGCGGCCGGCCTCGGCAACGGCGCCCTGCTGCGGATCATGACGCCGGACGGGCTGGCCGTCGAGAGCGACACCGTCGCGCATCCCGACCCGGTCGTCCGGGCCGGCCTCAAGGCGCTGGCCGGCGCGTCGGTCCACGAGACCACCGGGCCGGTGGCCGCCGGCCCGGCCACCGGCGCCGCCGCGGCCATCGCCCAGGGCCGGCTGGTGGCCGGCAGCGATCCCGCGATGTGGGCGGAGATCCACCGGCTGCCGGACACGGCGCGCCCGGAGGGGATCGTCGCGCACTTCATCGCCGCGCCGGTCCGCCACGCGGGTGAGGTGCTGGGCGTGCTCAGCGTGTTCCGCGCCGACCCGCAGGCGCCGTTCGCGGCCGGGGACGAGGACCTGGTCCAGGTGCTGGCCGACCGGATCGGGTCGGCGGTGGACGAGAACCGGCTGCAGCAGTGGCTCGAGCAGCAACGCCAGGAGCGCAAGGTGATCTCCAGCCGGCTGGTACAACTGACCACCGAGCAGCGTGAGCTGCTCGACCAGCTCAGCCAGGTCGAGGAGCGCGAGCGCGTGCTGCTCGCCGAGGCGATCCACGACGACCCGATGCAGCTGGTCATCGCGGTGGCGATGCGGCTGGAGATCCTCGGCATGAAGTCGGACGCGTTCGGCGGGGAGATCGCCGAGCTGGTCGGCCTGCTGGAGTCCTCGGTCGACCGGTTGCGGACCTTGATCACCGCGCTGAGCCCGCCGGATCTGGCCGGCGGCCTCGGGCCGGCCCTGCGGCGGCTGGCCGAGGGCATCTTCATCGGCACCTCCACCCGGATCCGGACCAGCTCGACGGATCTGCCGGCGCTCGGCGCGGCCGCCACCGACGCCGCCTTCCGGATCTTCCGCGAGGCGTTGGTCAACGCCCGCAAGCACGCTCAGGCGCAGACCATCGAGCTGACCCTCCGCCAGGACGGCTCCCGGGTGGTGATCAGCCTGCGCGACGACGGTGTCGGCACCGACAGCTTCGACGCCGGTCCCGGCCACCTCGGCATGATGACCATGCGGGCGCGGGCCGCCACCGAAGGGGGACTGCTGACGGTGCGGAGCCGCCCGGGGCAGGGCACGACCGTCACCTTGACGATGTCCAGCGGCGCACCCGCGCCTCCCGCGAGCGATGGCGGTACGCGATGAGCAGTGACGCATACAACAACCTGCACAACATGCACGAGGACCTGCACGAGCATCCGTTCGACCGGGGTCCCGCCGCGAACCACAACGGCCGCCGTCACCGCACCGTCCGGGTGGTCATCGTCGACGACCACCTGCTGGTCGCGGACAGCATCGCCGCGGCCCTGGACGCCCAGGAGGATCTGACGGTCGTCGAGGTGGCCAACACCTGCGCCCAGGGCCTGGCCGCCGTGGGGCGGCACAACCCGGACGTGCTGCTGCTGGATCAGCGTTTGCCGGACGGGCTGGGCACGGATCTGCTGCCGACCCTGCTGGACCGATGTCCATCGATGAAGGTGCTGCTGGTCACCGCCTCCGACAGCGACGACGTGCTGACCCGGGCCATCGAGGCCGGCGCGGCCGGCTTCATCCCCAAGGGGGAACGGGCGGCCAACCTGGTTCGCGCCGTGCGGGCGGCGGCCGACGACGAGGCCGTCATCACGGTCGAGACGATGCGCCGGGTGATGGGCCGGATGGGCCGCCGCGGCCACAAGGCCGGCGACGACCTGACCGCCCGCGAGCGCGAGGTGCTGCAACTGCTGGTCGACGGCAAGAGCACCGCCGGCCTGGCCGCCGCGCTGGTCGTCTCCCAGGCCACCGCCCGCAACCACGTGCAATCGATCATGCGCAAGCTGGGGGCGCACAGCCGGCTGGAGGCCGTCGCGATCGCGACCCGGCAGAACATCCTGGCCGACGCGCCGTGACCGGGCACGTGTTGACCAGATCGGACACCCGGACGGTGCTGATCTGTGACGATCGCAAGGAGCTCCGGGACGCCATCGGCGACCTGCTCGCCCAGCTGCCCGCGTTCACCGTGGTCGGCTTCGCCGTCGACGGGGCCAGCTGCCTGGAAGGCATCCGGACCCGGCGCCCGGACATCCTGATCCTGGACGTCAACATGCCCGGTGGCGGCCCCGCGGTCGCCGTCGAGGCCAAGCACATCTGCCCGAGCCTGCACATCGTGGTCTTCTCCGGCCAGAGCGACGAGATCGTCCGGCACGGCATGCTGGCGGCGGGCGCCGACCAGTTCGTGCTCAAGACGGGCCGGCTGTCGCCGCTGATCCAGGCGCTGCGCCGGGCCGCGGGCCTGGGTCCCCGCAGTTGATCGCCGCCCTCAGCCGATCCGCACACCCGTGTCGAGCATGGTGATGCGCAGCAGCAGGGCCGCCTCCGGGCCGACCACGCCGTCGACCAGGTCGAGCAACCGGCCGACGAACGGCCCGCCGTGCGGCACCTCGTCGTCGGGGGCCAGGTGGTGGGCGAGTTCGTGCAGCACCACCAGCTCGCGCAGCGCCCAGCCACCACCGGTCCGGTGGGTCGGCACCGCGATCGTCGCCCCCGCGCGCTCGTAGTGCGCCCGGGCGCCGCCGGCCCGTTCCCGGACCCGCACCGGATCGGCCGCCCGCGGCCAGCTCCGTCGGATCCAGTCCAGGCCCAGCACCCGGTCGAGATAGGTCTGTACGGAGGCGATGTCGGCGAAGCGGCGTTCGGGCGGCAACGTCAGCCGGGAGCCGGCGATCTCCACCACCGGGTGGTCGACCGACCGGTCGAGCAGACGGTGCACCAGGTTCTCCGCCTCGTAGACCCGGCTCCGTTGCCGGTCAGCCACCGTCCAGCGCCGTCCGCCGACCGCCGATCGCCTGTTCCGGCGCCAGCCGGGCACGGCGGCCGGCCCGGTCGCCCGCCTGCCGGGACCGTTCGGACCGGCCCGCCGTGGCCCGATTGCCCGCCCAGGTGCCGCGGGCGGTGGAATGCGCGCGGTAGTGGTCGGCCAGCTCGACCTCGCGTTGCCGCAGCACCAGCGCCACGCCGGCCCCGCCCGCCTCCGCACCCTCGGGTCCCGGCCGCTCGGCGACCAGGCGTTGTTCGGTCTCCTGCTTGGCCTGGGCCAGGCGGGCTCCGATGCGCTGGGCGAAGGCCTGCTGGAAATTGATCCGCGCGGTCGTGGCGTGCACCGGCTTCTCCACGTACCGGTCCTCCCGCCGCCAGCCGCCGGCGCGGCCGGGCGTGGTCACGGTGACCCGCCGGATCACCGTCTCCAGCGCGTAGTCCCCGGACTTGATGTAGGCGTCCGACGCCCGCACCATCTGCACGACCAGCGAGGCGTACAGCGTCTCGGTCATGTCGATGTCGGTGTCGAACCCGAACGCGTGCACCCGCGTGGAATCGCGGGCGATGTCGCACGTGAGGTTGTTGGCCCGGCCGATCGCCAGGAACAGCTCGACGTAGGTACGAAGGCCGCGCTTGCCCGATTCACCGATCACCACCGCCCGTTGGGTCGGCACGGGCCGCCGCTCCCGGCGCTCGGTGTGCGCGCGGGCCACGGCCAGGTCGACCGAGGCCAGGGTGGCCAGGCGCTGCGCGGCCTGCAGGAACGCGTCCGCCTCGTGCTCGTTGTCGGTGCCCTCCGCCTTGCGCAGCAGCGCGGCGATCCTGGTCAGATCCTTGTCGCTCATCGATCCGGTCCCCGCTCGA